>JBKPHT010000160.1:0-4402 GCA_046730015.1 Actinomycetota bacterium | reverse complement strand
TCGGGTCACCGGCGTCGACGCGGCGCCGGACGGCTGCTTCGATGCGGGCGATGGCATCGTTCATGACGGTGAGCAGCTCCGCCCGACCGTCCCGGTCCAGTCCGTAGGCGTCGGCGACGAGTCGTAGCCGTGCCGGCCGGTCGGCGGGCAGCCAGCCGAGCCGGGCCTGGTCGAAGTCGTCGTCGATCGGTACACAGAGGCGGGCGAGCTGGGCCACGTCGTAGACGGGGCGGCCAGGGGCAGCGAACTCGAAGTCGAGCAGCGCAACGGCGATGCCGTCACGGAAGACGACGTTCGAAAGCTCCACGTCGTTGTGGCACACGAGCGTCCCGCCCGCAGGGTCAGCCAGAGCGTCGTCCCAGGTGAGACCCTGAGGGTCGAACCCGCGGGCGGCGTCATGCAGCCCGCGCAGCAGCCCGGCGATGGACGCCAGCGCGGTGTCGGACTGGCTCCAGTCCGGATAGGGCGCCACGGGGACCTCGCCGTCGATGAACACGAGGTGCTCGCGTCCGTCCTCGTCGATACCGACTGGTAACGAGGCGCCCTCGAAGCCGGCGTGTCTCACCGCCTGCAGGAAGGCGTGGATCGAACCTGAGTGCGGACTCGAGGGGCGAAGAACATGCGGACCGACGCGGACGACCGAGCCTGCGTTCGCGATCCCACCATCGAGCTGTTGCTCAGCCACACCGCCACCTTGACAGACGAATGGTGCAGCCGCCCGCGGCCCGTCGACAACGGCTTGCGCGCATCGGCGAGAGCCGACCAACAGCGAAGTGGTGGTTCCATGAAGCGCGGCATGGACCTCCGTACCACCCCGGATTTGAGCGCGTTCAAAAGTCCTTGTGTCCGACGCCACCGGGGTGTACAAACGTTTTGAACACGTTCAAAACTGGTGTGGAGGAAGCGATGGATCTCACTGTGGTCACGTACCTGCTGTACCTGGCGGTGGTGCTGCCCCTCACTGTCTGGGTCGGACGGGCCCTCAGCCGGCACGGTCAGGTCTTCCTGGTGGACGTCTTCTATGGCGACGAACGGCTGGCCAGCGCCGTCAACCAGCTCCTGGTGATCGGCTTCTATCTGCTCAACTTCGGCTACCTGTCCTTCTTCATGGCCACGTCAGCCCACGTCGACGGCGCCCGCGAGGTCATGGAGATCGTCGCCACCAAGGCTGGTGGGGTCGCCCTCGTGGTGGGGGCGGTGCATTTCGCGAACGTGTGGTGCCTGAACGCCTTCCGCCGCCGAGCCCTGCTCCGGGCCCATGCGACGCCGCCGGTCGAGCCGGACCACTACACGACCGTCGCGCCGCGGACCTACCTGCCGCCCGTCGCCCCGCCCGCGTGACGATGAGCATGGCGATGGCTGAAGCCATCGTGGCCGGTGGCCAGCGGGACCAGCTCTCCCTGACCGTGCTGTACGACGAGCGGTGTCCGTTGTGCCGCCGGCTGAGGCGGTGGCTGGGAGAGCAGCCCACGCTGCGGTCCATCAGCTTCGTCGCCGCCTCCTCGCCGGAGGCCCGGGCTCGCTTCCCCCAGCTGGATCACGAGCGGACGACGCGGACGCTCACCGTGGTGGCCTCGGACGGCGCCGTGTACGAAGGCGAACGGGCCTGGCTGATGTGCGGCTGGGTCCTGCCCTCCTGGCAACCCGTGGCCGAGCACTTCGGAACCGGCATCAGACTCCACTTGGTGCGCGTCGCCACCCGCCTGGTCGACGGCTATCGGCACCGGTTCGTCGGCCGCTACGCCGACTGCGAGCGATGCTCAGTCGCGGCACCGCGGTGACGTCGGACATCCTGGTGGCTGTGACGACGGAGACCAAGAGCGCTCGAACCCGGTCGACGATCATCGACGCCGCCCTCCGGTTGTTCCGCGAGCGCGGCTACGAGGCCACGACCATGCGGGCGATCGCCGCCGAGGCCGGCGTGTCGGTGGGCAACGCCTACTACTACTTCTCCTCGAAGGAGGAGCTGATCCAGGGCTTCTACGACCGTGCCCAGGTCGACCATGCAGCGGCGGCGCGACCGGTCCTCGACGGCACGGCCGACCTCACGGCCCGGATCGTCGGTGTGGTGGAGGCGTGGTTGACGACGATGGAGCCCTTCCGGCCGTTCGCCGCCAAGTTCTACAAGCACGCCGCCGAGCCGACCAGCCCACTGAGCCCGTTCAGCCCCGACTCGAGCCCCGCCCGGGCTGCGGCCGTTGAGCTGTGGCGGGAGGTACTCGAAGGCTCCGCCACCCGGATCCCCCGACGACTCCGCGACGAGCTACCCGAGATGGTGTGGCTGTATTTCATGTGCATCGTGCTCTTCTGGGTTCACGATCCGACGCCCGACGGCAGCGCCACCCGCAACGTCGTGACGACCAGCGCGCCGCTGGTCGTGCGGGCCATCGAGCTGGCTCGCCTCCCGGTGGTCAGCGGACTGCTTGACGACGTCGTCATCCTGATCACCCAGATCCGCCAGGTCTTCACCACCCCCATCCCCAGTGCCTGAGGCCGCGTCCCGCTCAGGGTGTCCCTGATCGCCGGGTGAGCGCAGGGCCTTGGCTAGTTCTCCGATGACAAGGAGGACTGGCCATGAACCCCGCTCACCGAGGGTCACGACGAGGGCGGACGTCGCCGACTACGCGGTCCGCAAGACGCAGAACTCGTTGCTGTCGGGATCGGCCATGACGACCCAGTCGACGTCGCCCTGGCCGATGTCGATCCGGGTCGCGCCGAGCGCTACGAGACGGTCGACCTCGGCGTGCTGTTCGGCTTGGTCGAGCGGCGCGACCTCGAGGTGCAGCCGGTTCTTGCCGAGCTTCGGGGGCAGTGGCGGACCACCCCAGGTGATCAACGGCCCGGTGCCGTCGGGAGCACGGATCGCTGTCTCCTCGTCCTGATCCCACACCAACGGCCAGCCGAGCGCGGCGCTCCAGAAGCACCCGACCTCCCTCGTCCCGTCACAGGTGATCGAACCCAGACGCCCGCAGTCCGCGAGGAACGAGTTGCCCGGCTCGATCACGCAGAACTCGTTCCCTTCGGGATCAGCCAGCACGACATGGCCCTCGTCGGGTCGCTGCCCGATGTCGATGTGGCGCGCGCCGAGCTCGACGAGCCTGGCCACCGAATCCCGCTGGTCGTCCAGGGACGTGCTCGTCAGATCGAGGTGAAGCCGGTTCGGGCCGACCTTCGGCTCCGGGACCGGCATGAAGTCCATCCGGAACCTCGTGCCGTCGGTTGGCACGAGACGGATCTCCTCAGCGGTCTCGTCAGCGACCTCCCAGCGCAGCGCCTCAGCCCAGAACCGCGCGAGACCGAGCGGATCGTTCGCATCGACGCAGAGCGCAACCAGCCGAAGAGACATCCCGCTACCCAGCTTCGCAGCCCCGGGCGACGACGATCTCCCGATTTGTCGACGGCGGACTGGTGTCCCCGAACGCCGGTTCGCCGCTCGCTACTTGCGCGCCCGGACCAGTGCGCCTCGCTTCGTGAGCCACAGCGGGACCTTCGCGATGTCGGCTCGTTCGAGCGGAATGAAGTTGTGGCGGCAGTAGGCCCGGACTTCCTCTCGGGTCTCAAGCGCGAAGAACTGAGCGTCCCATCGCTCAGCGACAGCTGAATCGAAGACCGACCGCACGATGTCCTCCGCCTCCTCGGCATCGAACGTCGACCTCGGGTAGCCCTCTGGCATGATCTCCGGATCGTTGTCACGGGCGCTCGTCGCTGCGAAGTACACGCCATCGGGTTCGAGTACCCGCCTCGCCTCGGCGATGGCGACGCGGGCATCGTCGAGGTGGTAGAGGCACCACAGGTGCGTCACCTCGTGGAATGAGCCATCCCGGAAGGGCAGCTGGCGCATGTCCGCCAGCACGACGGGACGGTGAGGGTTGGCACTGAGTTGCGACGGTGAGGAGTCGACACCAATCCAGGCGATCCCGCGTCCCGCCGCCAACGCAGCGAGTCGACCATCTCCACAGCCGACATCCAGGACCGGGCCCTCCAACTCAGGAGCGACAAGCTCATGGACGTCCTGCGGCGCCTCCCACGAGGTCCACCGCTCGGGATCATCGTCATAGTCGGGGCGAAGCGCCGCCATGAGGAGATGCTGTCATCAGGTCGAACGCCCCGCTCCAAGGACCGTTCACCGGGCGACGGCCCAGCCGCCCCTACCGCTGCCGGCTCAGCGGCATGGAAGCCCGTCCGAGGGCCTCGACGGTCAGAGGTGCCGAATGTGGTTGTGACGGAGCCGGAGACGGGGACGGGATCGAGCCGGTGGCCGCTAGGTTCCACGGTGACATCCGGGCACGGCCGGGAGGACGGATGAGCGAGCTGGTCGACGACGACGGACGGGACCGGTCGGTGGAGGCGGTGGCTGCGGTCAGCCTTGCGGCTGGTCTGGCGTGCACGCTGGCCCCCGCGA
>JBKPHT010000159.1:0-10864 GCA_046730015.1 Actinomycetota bacterium | reverse complement strand
GCACCTCGGCGCCCGCCCCCGCGAGGCGGCGGCCGAGGGCCTCGCGGCCCTGGCCGCGCTGCCCCCGGGGCCGACGCGCCGGGCGACGGCCCCGCTGGTGGTCAACGACCTCTACCTGGACGGCCGGGCGGGCGACGCCATCGGGGTCATCGACGCCGAGCTGGCGCTCGGCGGCGACCCGTGCCCGCTGCTGGCGATGCGCACCAACCTGGCGCTCCAGGCCGGTCGCTACCCCGAGGGGACGGCGACCTTCGGCGACGCGGTGGCCGCCCTCGACGGCCCGGACGTGGCCCCGGCCGCGGAGCTGATGGCGCTGGCCCACCTGGTGCAGTACGCGAACCACGTCGGCGAGGTGGGGCTCGCCGCCGACCTGCTGCGGCGCGTCGAGGTGCTGCCGGAGGCGGCCTCGTCGACCGTGGGGCTCGCCGCGCACGAGCTGGTGGCCTTCGCCGACTGGCGCCCCGGCCTGGTCGCCCGGATCGAGGAGCACCTGCGGGTGGCGTCCGCCCTGCGCCCCGAGGGCGCGGCGCTGTCGATCGGCGGGAGCTCCGAGGGCGCGTGGGCGCGCGTCCTGTGGATGCGCGGCCGCTGGGACGAGGCGCTCGACCTGACCGGCAGCGCCGGCTTCGCCCTCGACCAGCGCGGCACCGTGACCACCGCCCAGCTGCTGGCGTACATGGCGTGCGAGATCTCCGTCGACCGCGGCGACCTCGACGAGGCGGCGGTCACGGCGGCCGGGTTCGCGACCCCGATCGTGGCGCTGGCCCGCCACGCCGCCCTCGCCCGGGCTCGCATCCACCACGCTCTCGGCGAGCACGACGCCGCCCTGGCGCTGCTCGACCGCGAGCGCGCCGAGGCGTCGGCTCCGGGCGGCAGCCTGTGGAAGCTGGCGGAGATCCTGGGGCTCGCGCTCGAGATCCATCTCGCCGTCAGCCGTGCCGACGAGGCGGGCGAGGCGATGGCCGAGCTGGAGGCGCTCGCGACGCGCACCGGCTGGGTCGAGGGCCAGGTGCTGGCGCTGCGCGGCCGCGCCCTGGTCGACGGCGACGTCGACGTGGCGCGCGCCCACCGCGACGTGGCCGAGGCCGAGTCGTGGGAGGTCGAGCGGGCCCGCGCCCTGCTGGTGCTGGGCGAGCTCGACGACGAGCCGGCCCGCAACCTGGCGGACGCGTACCGGGCGTTCGACTCGTTCGGCGCCGCCCCCTGGCGCCGCCGGGCCGCGGCCGGGCTGCGCGCCCGCGGCCTCACGGTGCCGCGCCGCGCGGCCCGGGCGGCCTCCGACCTGACGGAGACCGAGGTCCAGCTCGTGCGGCTCGTGCGCGACGGCCTGTCGAACCGGCAGATCGCCACGGCCATGCACTACAGCCGCAAGACGATCGAGGTCTACCTGTCCCGGGTCTACGCCAAGACCGGCTGCGCCTCCCGGCTCGAGCTCATCCGCGCCGTCGACACGGGTGCAGTGCAGGTCGGTGGCGCCGGCGCGCCGGACGGGCACCGTCGGTCCGTGTGAGCGATGGGTACGACCTGGCTCCGACCGCCGACCCGCGGCATGTCAGTCGAGGAGCGTGGCGGCGTGATCGGGCACGTAGTGCTGCTCGCTGCGGGGCGGGCGTACGTAGCCTGACGATGGGGGCCGTTTCGGGAGCTTCGTGGCGGGATGGGCGACCTCGTGGTAGTCGAGCGTGCTGAGCAGGTGGGCGATCATGTTCAGCCGGGCCCGCCGCTTGTCGTCGCTCTCGACCACGTACCACGGGGACTCGGGGATGTCGGTGTGGACCATCATCTGGTCCTTGGCGCGGGAGTAGTCCTCCCAGTGGATGATCGACTGGGGGTCCATCGGTGACAGCTTCCACGACCGGAGCGGGTCGTGGAGCCGGTCGTGGAATCGGCGTTCCTGCTCGGCGTCGCTGACCGAGAACCAGTACTTGCGCAGAAGCACCCCGTCCTCCACGAGCAGGCGCTCGAAGATCGGGCACTGCTTGAGGAAGCGGTAGTACTCCTCGGGCGTGCAGAAACCCATCACGTGCTCGACGCCGGCGCGGTTGTACCACGAGCGGTCGAACAGCGCGATCTCCCCGGCGGTCGGCAGGTGGTCGATGTAGCGCTGGAAGTACCACTGCCCCCGCTCGCGCTCGGTCGGGGCCGGGAGTGCGACGGTCCGGGCGAAGCGCGGGTTGAGGTAGGCGGTGACCCGATTGATCGCACCACCCTTGCCCGCCGCGTCGCGCCCCTCGAAGACGACGACGACACGCTGTCCCTCGGAGCGCACCCACTCCTGCATCTTCACGAGCTCGCCCTGCAGGCGTAGCAGCTCGTTCTCGTAGATCTTCTTCGGGATCCGGACCGTCCGGTCCGCCTCCGGATCGTGGTGCGCCTTCACCATGCGTCGAGATTATGTCCACCCTCAGGCGCCTGCGGGTCCGACGACGCCGGCGAGATGGAGGATCACCAGCGCGGCGACGAGCGCGAAGACGACCGTGACGACCAGCACGGTGATCCAGTTGACCCCGGTGGGCGATTCCGGCTCGTCCCGCTCTGGGTGTGGGGGCAGTTCCATGTGCGCTCCTCGGGAGATCGGGTGGACCGGGGTCAGGCGTCGCGTGTCGCCGCGAAGCGGATGCCGGCCAGCGCGACCGTGGCGCTGTACGCGGTGAGGACCGCGGCGCCGGCAAGGGGTGAGAGGAGATCGTCCAGGGGCGTGCGGACGATGGCCTGGCCGGCGGCGGCGGGAAGCCAGCGACCGAGATCGGGCACCAGGGTGACGAGGGTGTGCTCGACGACGGCGAACCAGGCCAGGGCGACGGCGACGGCGAGCACCTGGTTGCGGACCAGCGAGCCGAGAGCGACGCCGAGGACTGCGAAGAGGGTGGTGTAGGCGAGGGTCCCGGCCACGGTCAGCCACACCTCGGCATCACCGAACGGGAACGTCGCGTCGTCGAGCCCGTAGAGGACGTCGGCGATGCCGACGCAGGCGACCGACGTGATCACGCCGGCGGCCAGGCCGACGCCGGCGCCCACGGTCAACTTGGCGGCGAGGACCCGGTGGCGTCGCGGGGTCGTGAGGAACGTGTCGGCGGCGGTGCCGTGCCGGTACTCGCCGGCCGAGATGAGGATGCCGACGACGAGCACCAGGATGGCGCCCGTCCCGGTCACCGAGAGGACCCGTCGGATGCCGTCGGCGGACTCGAGCTCGGCGGCGCTGTCGGCGGCGAGGACCGCGCCGGCGACCGCCGCGAACGAGAGAGCGACGGTGGCCGGGATCATGCCCCAGAGCAGGCGGGTGGTCCGTAGCTTGAGCCACTCCCCGGCGAGGAGGTCGATCATCGCCCGCCGCCTCCGGTCACGTCGAGGAACAGGGCTTCGAGGCTGTCCCCGGTGCTCTGCCTGCTGAGCTCGGTCACGGTCACGCCGGCTCGGGCGGCGAGGCCGCCGATCTCCGCGGTGTCGCGGCCGGCGACGGAGATCGCGCCGTCGGCGAGCAGCTCGTGGTCGGCGCCTGCGGCACGCAGCGCGCTCAGCATGGGGTCGATGCGGTCGACCCTGACGGTCACGCGGCTGGTGGTCAGGTCGACGACGTCCGTCGCGGCGACCAGCTTTCCGGCACGGATGATGACGACCCGGTCGACGACCTGTCCGATCTCGGCCAGCACGTGGCTGGCCACCAGCATGGTGCGACCCTCGTCCGCCCAGATCCGCAGGATGCGGCGGACCCAGCTCACACCCTCGGGGTCGAGGCCGTTGGCGGGCTCGTCCAGCACCACCACGTCGGGGTCGCCGAGCATCGCGGTCGCGAGGCCGAGGCGTTGGCGCATGCCCAGCGAGTAGCCGCCGACACGGCGGTCAGCGGCGCCGCTCAGCCCGACGACCTCCAGCAGCGGATCGATCCTGGCCGCGTCGAGGCGCGCGGCCCGGGCGACGACGCGCAGGTGGTTCCGGGCGGTGCGAGCCGGATGGAAGCCCGTGGATTCGAGCACCGCCCCCACGCGACGGCGTGGAGACGGCAGCTCCCGGTAGGGACGGCCGTCGATCAGCGCGGTGCCCGAGGTGGGCTCGGCGAGGCCGAGGAGGCACCGGAAGGTGGTGGTCTTCCCGGCACCGTTAGGTCCGAGGAAGCCGGTCACCTTCCCGGCGGGCGCGGTGAAGCTGAGGTCGTCGACGGCCCGCTGGTCGCCGTAGGTCTTCGTCAACCCGAGGACCTCGATCACCGCCGCCTCCGTTCCCGTCCGCGATCCATGGCCGCCATTGCACAAGGACCCGTGGTGGCGGCGAAACACCCCGCGGAGGGAACTTCGCCGTCCCCCTCGCGTCGACGCGGATCACCCGCCAGGGGGACGGCCGGGCCGTGGCCCGCCGGTACCCTCGACCTCGTGTCGTCGACGACCACGGCGCACAGGCTCTTCGCCGCCCGACCCCGCCGGGTCGCGCTGCTCGACGTGACCGTGGCGACCGCCGCTCTGGTCGGCACGCTGGCACTGCTCGCCCATGGTGGCATTCGCCCGGCACTGAGTGCCGAGGCCGCCCGCTCCGGTACAGCGGACCTCGATCCGACCGGCGTCCTGCTCGCTGCCTGCTCCACGCTGCCGCTCGTCGCCTGGCGGCGCTCCCCGCTCCGGGTGTTCGTGGTGACGGCGGTGGCGAGCCTGCTCCTGGTGGGCCTCGACTACCCCCTCGACCTGGCCCTCGGCCCCGCCGTGGCGCTGTACCTGCTTGCCGCCGGCCGCCAGCCGGAGGAGCCCTGGACGGCGCGCACGACGATGGTCGTGGTCAGCCTGTTCGTGGCCTATGTGAGCCTGGCCGGCGCCGCACAGGGGGCCTTCCCCGGGCCCGAGCTCCTCCACAGCGGTCTCGCGTGGGCCGGCGCATGGTTCGCCGGCGAGCGAACCCGCCTGCGCCGTAGGAACATCGCCGAGCTCAGGGACCGTGCCCTACGGACCGAGCGCGAGGCCGAGCGCGAACGGTTGCTCGCCGTCGCCGAGGAGCGCGCCCGGATCGCCCGGGATCTTCACGACTCGGCGGGCCACGCCATCAGCGTGATCGCGGTGCGCGCCGGGGCCGCCCGGCTGCGGCACCACCAGGAGCCCGACCGCTCGCTCGCCGCCCTGGAGGCGATCGAGAACCTGGCCCGCCAGACCGCCGACGAGATCGACCAGATCGTCGGCACGCTCCGCCAGGGGCCGCCGAACAGGACGGACGGGGCGATCGAGGCCCCCCGCGGGCTGGTGTCGCTCGACACGCTGATCGCTCGGCATGTGGCCGCTGGGCTCGAGGTCACGGTCGACGCGACGGGCACGCCGGGGCCGCTGGGCGGTCCCGCCGACCAGGCCGCCTACCGGATCCTCCAGGAGGCGCTCACCAACGCGGCCCGGCACGGAGCGGGCAGCGCCCGGGTCGAGCTCGCCTTCGGCGAGGCGGCGGTCGAGATCACCGTCACCAACCCCGTTATTGCGGACGACCGGCCGCGGTCCAGTGGCGGTCATGGGCTGGTCGGCATGAGCGAGCGGGCCAGCCTGCTCGGCGGCCGGTTCGACGCCGAGCGGACCAACGGCACCTTCCGTGTCCACGCCCGGATCCCCGATGGAGGTCACGGCGGTTGATCCGTGTCGTGATCGCCGACGACGACGACCTGATGCGCGCCGGGCTCGTCGAGCTCCTCACCGCCGACCCCGACATCGAGATCACCGGCCAGGCGGCGAACGGACGAGAAGCCGTCGAGCGGGCCTGCCGGCTGGCGCCCGATGTCGTGCTCATGGACGTCCGGATGCCCGACGTCGACGGCATCGCCGCCACCCGCGAGCTGGCGCGGGCCGCCCCCCACGCGAAGGTCCTGATCCTCACGACGTTCGAGCAGGACGACTACATCTTCGGCGCCCTCCGGGCCGGGGCCTCGGGCTTCCTGCTCAAACGCACCCGGCCGGAGGAGCTGATCGCCGCGGTCCACGCCGTCGCCGCCGGCGACTCGCTGCTGTCGCCGTCGGTCACCCGGCGGGTGATCGACCGCATGGCCCAACAGCCCACCCCCGAGCTGGCCGATCAGGCCAGGCTCGACGGACTGACCCCCCGGGAGCGCGAGGTCCTGGTGCTCATCGCCCGGGGGCTGTCCAACCGCGAGATCGCCGGGGTGCTCGTCGTGGAGGAGTCGACGATCAGGACCCATGTCAAGCGGATCCTCATGAAGCTCCACCTGCGCGACCGCGTCCAGGCCGTGATCTTCGCGTACGAGACCGGGCTGAACCGACCTGCTCGGTGAGGCCGTGGCGGGTCACGGTGCGGGCGGCCGGCACGAGCGGCGGATCTCGGTGTCGCAATGGTCACGCGCCGCGCCACCGTCGGACCGGTCCAACCCGGCGCCCCCCACGAGGAGGTCGCTCCCGGGACCCCCGCGCAGCCGGTCGTCGCCGGCCCCACCGAAGATCCGGTCGTCGCCGGACCGCCCGCTCAGGACGTCGTCGCCCCCCAGACCGCACATGACGTCGTCGCCCGCGGTGCCGGCCAGCCGATCATCCCCGGCGCTGCCGACGACGGTGCAGCCGACCGTCACCGTGCCGATCCAGGTCGCCGTCCCGCCGTCGTCGTCGCGGACCGTCAGCGTCACCTCGTACTCCCCGGGCTCGGCGTACCGGTGGTCGCCGTGGGCCGAGGCGCTGCCGCTCCCCTGGTCGACGGTGGCCGGTTCGGTCACGCCGTCACCCCAGTCGAGCTGCGCGGTGTGGGTGTCGGCGACGCCCGGGTCGGTCAGGACGCCGGCGAGCGAGACGCTGCGGTCGGCCGCCACCGTCGTCTCGACCGACGGCACCGAGGGGGCGACGTTGCGCGTGGTGACCTGTGCCTGGTCGCTCGCCGAGATGCCATGGCGGTTGGTCACGACCAGATCGAGGTGCTCGGTTCCGTCGTCGAGGCCCGCGAGCCTCGGTCGGGCCGAGCCCGGCTCGTCGACGCGTTCGCCGGGCGACCAGGCGTACGTCAGGTCCTCGCCCGCGGACGCCGAGCCGTCGAGCGTGACGGTCGAGCCCTCGGCGACCTCGTACGGACCGCCCGCGGAGGCGTCCACGTCGAAGTAGCCCCGGGGTTCCAGGACGTGGTCGGCGATGAACGTCGTGCCGCGCTGGATGATGTCCCCGTGGGACGACCCGTGGTCGCCGCCCGCGTAGGTGACGAGCTCGCAGTCGACGCCCACGGGCGCCGCGTGGTCACAGACGTGCTCGATGTTGTCGAAGGGGGTGACCGTGTCGTCCGTGCCGTGGAAGGCGAGGATCGGCGGCTCGCCCGGGTCCGGGGCCGTGTAGAGCAGCCCTGCTTCGGGGATGGCGGCGGCGACCGGCGACGCGGCGGGCCCGCGCTCGCCCGGCAGGAAAGCGAGGTTCGCCGCGGTGACCGCACCCGCCGAGAAGCCTCCCGCGACGATGGCATCGGGGTCGATCCCGTAGTCGGCGGCGTGCGCTCGCAGCCACTCCACGGCGGCCCGGGCGTCGTCGTAGGCGTCGAGGCTGGCGAGGTAGGTCTCGCGCCACTGTGCGGCGAACGGCCGGAGCCGGTAGTTGATCGAGACCGCCACGTAGCCGCGCCGGGCGTAGTCGGTCGCCACCCGGGTGCCGTGGCTCTTGTCGCCCCCGCCGAAGAAGCCGCCGTGCATCCACATGACGGCCGGGCGGCGCGTCGCGCTGTCACCCACCGGGCGGTAGATGTCCAGCGTCAACCGGACCGGGTTGCCCCGGGCGTCGACGGTCTCGCGGTAGACGATGTCGCGATCGACCTGCACCTCGGGGAACGTGACGTCGAGGTAGCGCCCGCGGGGCTCGTCCGGCGGGCCGAACGCGAGCGGCGCGGTCGCCTCGGTGCCACGCTCCGTCTCCCGGGCTCGGACGTGGCAGCCCGGCGCCTCCCGGCAGTCGAGGATGATCGGCCCGGCCGGGCCCTGCTCCTCCTCCCGGACCCACGCCGACAGCTCGACGTGGAACTCGCCGCCGATGTCGGCCCTGGGGCGCTGGTAGGCGCGGTAGGGCGAGCACCGCTCGGGGTCGTCGACCCGGCAGACCTCCACCTGGACGGTGGCGCCGGGGACGAAGTGACGGCCGTGGACCGAGAGCTCGGTGAAGTCGCCGAGGTCGGTGTCGGGTGAGACCGTGATCTCCGGAGGTGGTCGCTCGGCCAGCTCTGCGTCCGGGTCGAAGCGCACTGCGGCCTGCGCCGCCCCCGGTGAGTGCACCGCGCCCAGCGAGGCGACCAGCAGGCAGGGCTCTGTCTCGGTGCGGCAGTCGTACGGCTGGCCGGAGCGACCGAGCAGCTGGGCCGAGACGGGAACCTCGGTGCGGAAGCTCCCGTCCTCCTCGGCCGCGACGGTGTGGGTCGGGCCCGCACGACAGTCGAGTGCGCGGGCGGGCTCCGGCGGCGGATCCTCGCCCGGTTCCGGGTCCTCCTCGCGCAGCCCACATTGGAAGAGGCTGACGCTCGGGCTGTCCTGCGGGGGCACCAGCGAGTGCGACTCCCGATGGACGAAGCCGTGGCCTTCCACCGTGGCCGTCTGGCCGTCGACCAGGTCATCGCCGGGCGTCACGGTGATCGTGGGCGGCGGCAGCAGCGGAGCCCCGGCGTCGAACGCGATCGGCGCGGCCACCACCGACATGCCGCCGTCGAAGCCGACGTCGGTGGCGAGCACGCACCCCGGTGGGACCCGGCAGTCGATCTGGTTTCCCCAGTCGTGGATCACGGCGAAGACCCGGTGCCGGAGGGTGAAGCCGCCGTCGTCGTCGACCGCGACGGTGGTCACGGTGCCGAGGTCGCAGTCGACGTGTCCCACGGGCGCGCTCCGGCACTGGTGGACGGCGACGCGGGATCCGGCAGCGAAGCCGGTGCCGGTCACCGTGACGTGCTGCCCGTCGACCAGGTCGTCGGCCGGATCGACCGACAGCGACGGCGCCTCGGCCGCACCGGTCTCGCCCGACGCGTCGACCGGTGACGGCACCACCGCCGCCAGACCGGCCGCGACGGCGCCCAGGCAGGCGGCCGCGAGAGCAAGGGACCAGCGGCGACCCGTCTCCGACGGGGTCCTCGACGATTTGGCGTCTCCGACGTTCATGCTCGACTGACGCGGCTCGGCCCCCGCTGGTTTACGCGGCCCCGCGCATCACCACTCACCGTGAGAAATCCATTGCGATTGTGTGACGCTGGCGCGATTGTGGCACTGAGTGTGACGCCTCCCCGCGTCACGCCAGAGAGGGAGGGCGCCATGTACCTGTTCACGCGCTCTGGACGTTTTGCTCCCGGTGCCAACCGCGAGGTGGTCTCCTTCGTCGGGGAGGTGACCGAGAAGGCCCGCCAGGAGACCGGGATGGACATCCACGCCTGGGCGTCGACCCTGTCGCCCGACCTCGGCACGGTGGTGTGGGCGACGTTCGTCGAGGACCTCGAGCACCTCGAGCAGGCCAACGACAAGCTGACGATGTCGGACAGCTTCACCGACCTTGCCGACAGAGGCGCCCGGTTGATCGCCGGCCCTCTGTCCGACAGCGTGGCGCAGGTCGTGGCGGGCGAGGTCGATCCGTCCGCTCCCGTGCCGCAGTACGTCACGTCGGCCCGCGCGGTGGCCGCCAACGGGCACCTGGGCGCCGCGCTGGCCGGCGGGGTGGAGATCGCCGAGGCAGCGACCCGGATCACCGGCGTTCCGTCGCTGTTCCTCGTCGGCGCCACCGGCCCCTACGGCGGTTGCGTGTGGACGAGCGGCTTCGCCGACATCGGTCAGCTCGAGCGGGCCGAGGCCGCCCTGATGGCCGACACCGGATGGATCGAGCTCATCGATCGCGTCGGACCGTCGTACGCGCCGGGCGCGTCGCAGGCGATCTACCGCCTCGCCAGCTAGGTCGAGACCCCGGTGGGGGTTGAGCGCCCTCAACCCCCACCGGCGGTTCGCGGTGGCCGACCGCTACGGACCCGTCAGGAACTCGATGGCGCGGCCCATGATCGCGTTGCGTTGCTCGGCCGACGTGACGCCTTCGAAGCCGAACCCGAAGTAGACCGTCCGGAACGCGGCGTCCGCGGGCGTCATCGTCACGACGGCACCCTCCTCGAACCCGACGTCGGTGGTACGCGTCCAGTCGTTGCCGTTGACGTCGCTGCCCGGCGCCGGCCCGGCCACGGTCCACGCGCCCAGACCGGTCTCGAACGACTCGGTGATGCCGGGCTCGGTCGACAGCGTGATGTCGTCGAGGAACGCACCGATGCCCTGCACGCCCCAGTCGCTGGCGTACGAGATGGACAGCTCGACCTGGCTCCCGGCGTAGCCGGACAGGTCGATGCTCCAGTTCTCCCAGCCGTCGGACCGTCCGGAGGCCGCGTTCCAGTCGCCCGTCGTCCCGACGGGGTCGCAGAGAGCGTCGGCACCGTTCCAGGTCTGGTAGTGCGCGAGGAACGGATGGATCTCGTTGTTGGGATCGGTGTGCCACCCTGCCGAGCACGAGTTGTTCTCCGGGTCGTCGCCGAGGTTCTGGCTGGTGTTGCCGTTCCCGTCGGGCAGCGTGGTCCAGTCGTCCTGGCCGACCGTGTGGGCCTCGACGAAGATGAAGTCCCAGTTGGCCTCGGTGTCGTAGGACGTCCAGAACGACAGCTCCGGTCCGGACGCGGGGTCGACGCCCGTGAGGTCGACGGTGCGCGTCAGGCGCTTGTAGGTGATGTCTGCCCGGTCGGAGTAGAGGTAGTTGCTGCCCGTGTGCGGGCTGAACGCTCCTGCCACCCCGGTCTCCCAGGTCGCGAGCGCGTCGCTCGTGAACTGCGGGAACTCGTCCGGCTTGTGGAGGCTGCTGGTGGTGAGGAACGACTGGGTCGTCCCGCGGGAGGCGTTGGGATGGTGGTTGTCGGCGCTGTCACCGCCGTT
>JBKPHT010000158.1:0-8550 GCA_046730015.1 Actinomycetota bacterium | reverse complement strand
TCACGGGCCGCGCTCGCGGCCGGGACGGTGCCGGTGCTCTACACCCAGCTGGTGAACCCGACGTCGAACGCCGTCTACCGGCGGCTGGGGTACGAGCCCGTGCTCGAGGCGTTGCGCTACTCCTGCGGCTGACCTGGGCGTATCGGGGCGGGGCCGGCGGGCTCTACCTGGTGAGGCGGGCCACAAGGGGTTTGCAAGCGACGTGCGAGCGCCCTGGCCCAGGGTGATGCAATGACCGAGCGGAGCGAGGTCCGGCAAGCACAGCGGCCCTTCGCCACGGAGTGGCGATCTGGTCACTGGTGCGCCCGAAGGGTGCACCGGTGACCACGCTCATCGAGCCCCCCGCCAGCGAGGCCGGCGCCCCGTTCTGGGAGGCGACCCGCGACCGGCGGCTGGTGTTGCCCTGGAGCACCGTGACCGGCGAGCCCGTCTGGTACCCGCGCGACGTCGACCCCGCCGACCCGGCCAGCCCGTTCGAGTGGCGGGAGGCGAGCGGGGAGGGCACCGTCCACGCGGTGAGCGTCCAGCACCGGCCCGGGCCCGGGCGCGACCCCGAGGCCGGGCCGTACGCGGTGGCGCTGATCGAGCTGGCCGAGGGCGTCCGGATGATGTCCAACGTCGTCGGCTGCCCGCCCGACGAGGTCGTGGTGGGCATGCCGGTGCGGGTCACCTGGCACGAGCTGTCCGACGGGCGCAACCTGCCGCAGTTCACCCCGGCCTGAGGCCGGGCGGTCCGGACCGAGGGGGAGCTGGACGTGACCGACACCAACACCGACACCGACACCGACGGCCGCGACGGCACGAGCGCGGAGGCGCGCTATGACGCGGCCGCCCGGACTGGGATGGTGCTGGCCCACTGGGCGGCGCTCCAACCCGACGCGCCGGCCATCGTCTCGCCCCGCGGCGACCGGACCTTCGCCGAGCTCAACGCGGCCGCCAACCGCCTGGCCCGGGCCCTGCGGGCCCGGGGCATCGGGGCCGGGGACGCGCTGGCGTTCATGGTCACCAACCGGCCCGAGTTCGCCGAGGTGCTCGCCGCCGCACAGCGGATCGGCCTGCGGATGACGCCGATCAACTGGCACCTGACCGCGGACGAGGCCGCCTACATCGTCGGCGACTGCCAGGCCAAGGTCTTCGTGGCCGACGCCGCGTTCGCCCCGGTGGCCGCGGCTGCCGCCCGGCGGGCGCCGGGGGCCGAGGTCCTGCTGGCCGTCGGCGGCGACATCGACGGGTTCGAGAGCTACGACGCGGCGGTGGCCGCCGAACAGGGCGACGACATCGACGACCCGTCCCTCGGCCGGTCGATGCTCTACACGTCGGGCACCACCGGGCGGCCCAAGGGCGTCCACCGGGCCGAGACGCCGCCGACGTCCCTGCTGGGAAAGCTGTTCGGCTACGTCCCCGGCGAGACCCGGCACCTGTGCACCGGGCCGCTGTACCACGCCGCCCCGCTGGCGTTCTCGCTGGCCGGGCCGCTCAACGCCGGGGTCGGCGTCGTGCTGATGGACGGGTGGTCGCCGGTCGAGACGCTGCGACTGATCGCTGAGCACCGCATCACCCACAGCCACATGGTGCCGACGATGTTCCACCGGCTGCTGGCGCTCCCGGAGGAGGTCCGGGCGGCGGCCGACCTGTCGTCGCTCCGCATGGTGATCCACGGCGCCGCGCCCTGCCCCGTGTCCGTGAAGGCGGCCATCATCGACTGGTGGGGCCCGGTGCTGCTCGAGTACTACGCCGCCACCGAGGGCGTCGGCACCTTCGTCGCCAGCGGCGACTGGCTGGCCCACCCGGGCACGGTGGGGAGGTCCCCGACGCCCGACCACATCCGCATCCTCGACCCGGTGACCGGCGACGACCTGCCGGCCGGCGAGGTCGGCACCGTGTACCTCAAGGCCCCCGACGTCGGCCGGTTCGACTACTTCGGCGACGCCGACAAGACCGCCGGCAGCTACCGGGGCGACCACTTCACGATGGGCGACGTCGGGTACCTCGACGAGGAGGGCTGGCTGTACCTCACCGACCGCAGCGCCGACCTCATCATCTCCGGCGGGGTGAACGTCTACCCGGCCGAGGTCGAGGCCGAGCTGCTCGGCCACCCCGCGGTCGGCGACGCCGCGGTGATCGGCGTGCCCGACCCCGAGTGGGGCGAGACGGTGGTGGCCGTGGTCGAGCCGGCCGACGGCACCGAGCCGTCCGACGAGCTGGCGGCCGAGCTCATCATCCACGTCCGGGAACGCCTGGCCCGCTACAAATGCCCGCGCCGGGTCGACTTCGTCGACCACCTGCCCCGCACCGACAGCGGCAAGCTGTACAAGCGGCGGCTACGGGACGAGTACCGGGCCCGTGCCGAGGGGGCCGCGTCGTCGGAGGCGCAGCCTTAGCGTTGCGTGTCCGCACCCGGACGTTTGATCGTTGTCGAGGCGATAGCCGTCGGCCCCCGACCCCTATCGCCTCGAGAACGGCGGAACGACCCCGATCGCCTCGGGATCCGCCGGGCGCCGACACCACCGGATGCCCGGCAGACCGTTGATATATACTGTCGGTAGCTTTCGGGGAACGAGGGGAACGAGGGGAACACCATGGTCCACTCCATCGAGACGCCCGCTCCCGGCGTGACGGACCCGGCACCACCCTCGCGGGCCGTTCCCGCGCCTCTCCGCATCGCGGCCCTCGCGTCGCTCGCGGCCGGGGCGATCCATGCCACCGCGGCCGGCTCTCACGGCGACGAGCGGAGCGTCGTCGTGGCCTTCATGCTCTGCGCCGTGGCCCAGATCGGCTGGGGCGTCCTCGCGATGCTGCGGGCGGGCACGCTCGTCAGCGTGGCCGGTGTCGCCGTCAACGGCGCCGCCCTCGGCGGCTGGATGCTGGCCAAGACCAGCGGCATCGGCTTCATCTCCGGCCTCGACGTGGCCGAGGACGCCACGTTCGCCGACACCCTGGCGGCGGCGCTGGCCGGCGTCGCCGTCATCGGCGCCGTCGTCGCCCTGCTCAAGGGTGTGAGCTGGGTCTCCCGGCCCTACCCCGGCCTGGTCGGCCTGGCCGGCATCGCCGCCGTGTCGCTGGCCGTGCCCGGCATGGTCGCGACCGGCGGCCACAACCACGCGGGCGGCCACGACGACGGCCACGGCGCCCACGACATCGCCGGCATGGACCACGACATGGCCGGCATGGATCACGACATGGAGAGCATGGACCACGCCCACGAGGCCCCGGCCGAGGTCGCCAAGCCGTACGACGCCACCCTTCCCGTCGACCTGGGCGGCGTGCCCGGCGTGTCCGCCGAGGAGCAGAAGCAGGCCGAGGACGTCGTCACCGCGTCGATCCTGAAGCTGCCCCAGTTCGCCGACTGGACCACCCTCGCCGACAAGGGCTGGCACTCGATCCATGACGCGTTCGGGCCCGGGCAGGTCGAGCACTTCATGAACTGGCCGCTCATCGACGACGGCAGGGTGCTCGACCCCGACGCCCCCGAGTCGCTCGTCTTCGAGTGGCAGCCCGACGGATCGAAGAAGCTGGTGGCCGCCATGTACATGGCCAACGGCGGCACGCCCCTCGACCAGGTGCCGAACATCGGCGGCAAGCTCATCCAGTGGCACGTCCACGACAACCTCTGCTTCATGGGCGAGGAGAACAAGTGGGTCGTCGGCGGGATCTCGCCCCCCGACCAGCCGTGCCGCCCGGGCACGTTCCGGTTCGACCAGGTCACGCCGATGGTCCACGTCTGGATCACGCCCCACCCCTGCGGCCCGTTCGCGGCGCTGGAGGGCATCGCCGGGGGCCAGATCGCGGCGGGCGAGGAGCGCCTCTGCGACCACGCCCACGGCTCCCCGTCCTGAGGCCGGCGGCCACGCCCACGGCGCTCCGGCGGCATCGGCGATAGGCGGCACGACCCGTCCCAGGAGATCGCAGGGCAGCGCGTCTCCCCCGCCCCGACCGACGGGTAGGCCTCCAGTGTCCCATGCCCAAGACCATCGCCCCGCCGCGCCCGAGCACCGCCCCCGCCCGTCACGATGCGCTCGACCGCCTGCGCGGCGCGGCGCTGGTGATGATGCTCGTGCACCACCTCGTCGACTGGCTCACGCGCGACGCTCGGGCGGTGCTGCCGGGCTGGCCGTCGTTCGCCGTGACCGACGTCGCGGCGGTGGCGTTCTTCCTGGCCGCGGGGGCGTCGATGGCGCTGTTCGTCGCCAGCCGGCGCCAGCGCGGGATGCCGCGGGGCCGGGTCGCCGCGCAGGTGCTGCGACGATACGGGCTGCTCGTGCCGATCGGCCTGGCGCTGGACTGGCTGCTGTGGCGGAACCTCTTCATGTTCGGGGTCCTGGAAGCGTTGGGGCTGGCGGTCGTGCTCGGCGCGGCCGTCGTCGCGCTGGTCCCCGCCCGGTGGCTGCCGGGGGCTGCGGTGGCCACGCTGGTGGCGGGCATGACCGCCGAGTGGCTGGCCGGGGGCACCGGCTGGGTCGCCCGGGAGGTGATCGCGGGCAAGTTCCCGCTGGTCACCTACGTCGGGTTCGTGGCGGTGGGTGCGGCCGTGGTCCGGTCCGGGCGCCACGTCGACCGGCGCTGGGCTGCCGTGGCCGCCGCCGTCGGCGCCGCGGGCACGCTGGCCCTGGTCGTCGCCGGCGTGGCGCCGGACCGCTACCCCGGCGGCGTGCTGTTCGTCTTGCCGGGGCTGGCGGGGACCGCGATCGTGTTCGCCCTCGCCCAGGTCCCGTGGCCGGGGCCGGCGGCCGTGCTCGACCGGGTGGTCCGACGGGCCGCCGCCCACACGCTGGGCATCTTCGTGGCCCACTATGCGATCTACGCCCTCCTGCGGGACCTCGGCCTCCTCGGCGACGTCCGCGGGGCGGTGGCGGTGCCGGCCGCCGTAGCGGTCACCGTGACGATCTGCCTCCTGGCACCCCGGATGCCGCGGCCGCCGTGGTCATTGCGGACGGGCCCGCTCCGGCGGCCTGCCGCCGCCGGCGAGGCGCCGGCGACTCCGCCCGGGCCTCACATCTCGGCGGCGAACATGGCCGCCAGCTCGGCCGGCGGCGCCTCGTCGAGCTGGTCGTAGGTGCAGTCCTCGGGCCGCTTGTCGTCCCGCCACCGCAGCATGCGCGAGGCGTGGCGGAACCGGCCGCCCTGCAGGTTCTCGTAGCGGACCTCGATCACCCGCTCGGGGCGCAGCGGCTCCCAGGTCAGGTCCTTGGCCCCGTTCCAGCGGCTCGGCGTCCCGGGCATCCGGCGGCTGCCGTCGTGGGCCTCGGCCACCGCCCAGGACCGCCACGGGTGCTCGTCGAGCGCGTCCATCCGCAGGGGGGCGACCTCGTCGACGAGCTCGGCCCGGCGAGCGGCGGTGAACGAGGTCGCGACGCCGACGTGGTGGAGCACGCCGGCGTCGTCGTACAGGCCGACCAGCAGCGAGCCGATCCCCTTGCCGTCCTTGTGCCACCGGAACCCCGCGACGACGCAGTCGGCGGTCCGCTGGTGCTTGACCTTCCACATCGTCCGCTGGTCCTGGCGGTAGGGCGCGTCGGCCGGCTTGGCCACCACCCCGTCGAACCCGGCGCCCTCGAACCGGTGGAACCAGTCGTCGGCCACGTCGGCGTCGTCGGTCAGCATGGTGAGGTGGACCCGGGCCCGGTTGGCGGGGACCACTCCCTCGAGCGTGCGCCGGCGCTCGGCGAACGGGAGGTCGCACAGGTCGCGGTCGCCCAGGGCGAGCAGGTCGAAGGCGACGAAGCTGGCGGGCGTCTCCTCGGCCAGCCGGTTGATCCGGGAGGCGGCCGGGTGGATCCGCTGCTGGAGCGCCTCGAAGTCGAGACCCTCGCCGGTCACCACGACCAGCTCGCCGTCGACGACGCACCGCTCGGGCAGGGTCGCCTTCAGCGCGCCGATCATCTCGGGGAAGTACCGGGTCAGCGGGCGGTCGTTGCGGCTGCCGAGCTCGACCTCGTCGCCGTCCCGGAAGACGATGCAGCGGAAGCCGTCCCACTTGGGCTCGAAGAGCAGCCCTGGGGCCCTCGGCACCTCGTACACCGCCTTGGCCAGCATCGGCTTCACGGGCGGCATCACCGGCAATCGCACCGCATCGAGGGTACCGCGACCGGCACGTCCGGCCAGTGCGACGGGACATCGGTCGCGTGGCGGAGCCCCCGACGAGGGCATCCGTCCGCCGGGTGGCGGCCGACAGCGTGGCGCGCGCGGACAGTTCGGAGGACGGTTTAGTGTGAAGGGCGGAGGGCGGAAAGCACCCCCTGGGGACACACACGAGCTGGGCATGCCCGACATCGGCGTGGGTTTCGCCGCCCCCGCGCCTGCACGTCGGGAACGTCGTCGCGACGTCCCCGTTCACCGAGCCCGCACCGCAGCGGGCCCACTTCGTAGGAGAACCCATGAGAATCAGGCGGGCTGCAGTGGCAGCCACCACTGGCCTCGTCGTGTCGGCCCTGCTGGCGGGAGTCCCCGCCGGTGCGCAGACGGCGACCCTTCCCCTGAACGTCAGCCCGACGTCCGGCCCCGTGGGCACCGTCGTCGACATCTCGGGCAGCGGCTGCCTCGGCCCCCAGGGCCCCGGTGCCGTGCTCGTGTTCGCCCTGTTCGCGGGCGAGGAGCTGCCCCCGGTCGACGCCGATCCGGAGAACCCGGTCATCGCCGACGCCCAGGGCAACTGGTCCTTCCCGGTCGAGATCCTGCCCGAGGCCGCCGAGGCCGGCACCTTCGACATCGCCGCCCGGTGCACCGTCAACGACGGCTCGGGCACGGTGATCGCGGAGTACTCGCGCGTGCCCTTCACGGTCACCGACGGCACGCCGCCGCCGGCGCCGGCACCCGAGGCGCCCGTCGCGGAGATGGCCCCGGCCAAGCCGGTCGAGGCCAAGCCGACGTTCACGGGCTGAGCCCCGGTCCCCGACCGCACGTTGCGGCCCCGTCCCCGCCGGGGGCGGGGCCGCACCGCGCCGGCTCACCGACGCCGGCGGCGGGCCAGTCCGCCCCGACCCGCAACCTGCTTGGGGCCGGGCTGGGCGCGCCCGTAGCCTTGAGGGATGACTTCCGTGCGAGTGGGCGTCGTCGGCGCCACCGGTCAGGTCGGCGGCGTGATGCGGGAGGTGCTCGCCGAGCGCGACTTCCCGGTCGGTGAGATCCGCTACTTCGCGTCGGCCCGGTCGGCCGGCCGGACGTTGCCGTGGCGGGGCACCGACGTCGTGGTCGAGGACGCCGACGCGGCCGACTACGCCGGCCTCGACATCGTGCTGTTCTCCGCCGGCGGTGCCACCTCCAAGGTGCTGGCGCCCCGGGTGGCGGCCGCCGGGGCCACCGTCATCGACAACTCGTCGGCCTGGCGGATGGACCCCGACGTGCCCCTCGTCGTGTCGGAGGTCAACCCCGAGGCCCTGGCCGGCACCCGCAAGGGCATCGTCGCCAACCCCAACTGCACGACGATGGCGGCCATGCCGGCGCTGGCCGCGCTCCACCGGGCCGCCGGCCTGGTCCGGCTGGTGGTGAGCACCTACCAGGCGACCTCGGGGGCTGGCCTGGCCGGCGTGGCGGAGCTCGACGAGCAGGTCCGCAAGGTGGCCGACGGCGCCGCCGCCCTCACGTTCGACGGCCGGGCGGTCGACTTCCCCGAGCCCCGGAAGTTCGCCGCCCCCGTGGCGTTCAACGTCCTGCCGCTGGCCGGGTCGATCGTGGACGACGGTTCGGGCGAGACCGACGAGGAGCAGAAGCTCCGTAACGAGAGCCGCAAGATCCTCGGCATCCCCGACTTGCCGGTGTCGGGCACCTGCGTCCGGGTGCCGGTGTTCACGGGCCACTCGCTGTCGATCAACGCCGAGTTCGCGCGTGACCTCCCGCCGGTGGAGGCGACGCAGATCCTGAGCACGGCCCCCGGGGTCGTCCTGGCCGAGGTGCCGACGCCGCTGATGGCGGCGGGCGCCGACCCGACGTACGTGGGCCGCATCCGGCGCGACCCGACCGTGCCCCACGGGCTCACCCTGTTCGTGTCGGGCGACAACCTCCGCAAGGGCGCGGCGCTCAACGCCGTGCAGATCGCCGAGCTGGTCGTCGCCGGGCGCGGCGGCTGACCCCGGGCCTCACGGGCACCGGCACGGCGACCCGCCGCAGCGCGGGCACCCGTCCGCGTAGCGGGCCGCCGCCTCGTCGAGGCCGATGCCGAGCTGGCCGGCCAGCGAGGCCAGCCAGGCCAGCACGTCACCCAGCTCGTGCACCTGTGCGACCCGGTCGCCCTTGCGGACCGCCTGGGCCAGCTCGCCCAGCTCCTCCGTCAGCCAGGCGACGGTGGCCGGGACGCCCCGGGCCCGGTCGCGCTCGCCGTAGGTGTCGGCCATGAGCTGCTGGAACGCCGCCAGGTCCATGGCCGGCCACGCTACGCCGGGCGGGTTCGAGCGCCGACTGCCCGGCCGGACCGGTCGCTGGTTCTCGAGGCGATAGTGGTCGGGGGCCGACGGTGGGTTCTGAGGGTCCGCGCATCGCGGGTGTCGGTGGGTTGAGGTTTGGTTGACCGATCGGAGGTGCGCGATGGCGTGGTCGAGGGTGTCGGTGGGGGAGCGG
>JBKPHT010000157.1:0-14234 GCA_046730015.1 Actinomycetota bacterium | reverse complement strand
CCCACTGCAACTCCCGGGTCGACGCGTCGAGCTGACGCACCAACGACGGGAGGGCGATGTTCACGATCGTCGTGTCGAGGTTGATCGTGAACGCGGCCAGGCACAACACCGCCAGTGCCACACCCCGATGGACCCGCTCGGTCGGCATGGGACAAGGATGATCCGTGCGTTCCTCGGCGGGTATCCGTAAAGACACGGATCGCCGCCTGCCCGCGGGGCGGGCAGAGCGTCGAACGCATCGACGCGACGAGCTCTCCCCCGTCAGCTGGGTCGATCGATCGAGCGGACGACTGCGAACGTCAGGTGTGGCGCGTGCGGGGTCCCCACCTGGTCCATGCTCGAGCTCGATCCGGCGGGACGGGGGGTTCTCGAATAGCCCTGTGCCCAAGCTCAACAGCACGTTTACCGTGCTGATACCGCCCGGCGGCACGCCTCTGGCGAACACAGATGAGTTGTTCCGGGTCGACGTGTCTGAACCCTCGGCGGTACCAGGTCCACCTGGCGAACAACGAGGTGGTGACGCGGATGACACCAACGGCAGCCGACTGGGAAGCGCTGCAGGGGGCCATCGACGGCCGGGTCGTCCGACCGGACTCGACCGACTACGAGGTGGCCCGGAAGCCCGAGATGGTCCGGTTCCAGAGCGTGCGACCAGCGGCCATCGTCTCGTGCCGGTCTCCCGCGGACGTCTCCGCCACGATCGCCCTCGTGCGGCGGCACCGACTGCGTGCGGCGATCCGGAGCGGGGGGCACTCCGTCGCCGGGCGTTCCTCGACCGACGGTGTGGTCATCGACGTGACGCCCATGAACGCCGTGGCGGTCGCGGACGGTGTGGCGACGGTCGGCGCCGGAGCCCGCCTCGGGAGCCTCTACGACGCGTTGCAGCCGCACGGCCTCACCATCCCCGCCGGATCCGGTCACTCCGTCGGTATCGCCGGTCTCACACTCGGCGGAGGGCTCGGGATTCTCGGCCGGAAGCACGGCCTGACCTGCGACCATCTGCTACGGGCCCAGGTCGTCCTGGCCGACGGCCAGATCGTCAGGTGCGACGAGCACCACAACGAGGACCTGTTCTGGGGGCTACGGGGCGCCGGGTGCGGCAACTTCGGTGTCGTCACGTCCTTCGTCTTCCGGACCGTCCCAGCGCCGCCGACCACGATCTTCCACCTGGTCTGGCCGCTCAACCGCGCCGGTGAGCTCATCCAGGCGTGGCAGGACTGGGCTCCGGCCGGACCGGACGAGCTGGACGCGACCCTACGGCTGAGCGCGGCCGGCGACGGCGAGCGGCCACCGCTGGTCGACCTCTTCGGTGCCGTGCTCGGCAGCGATGCCGACGCAGCGGAGCTGCTCGGCGAGCTGGTCGCGCGGTCGGGGACGGACCCGGCGTCGGCGTCTCGCCGGCACGTGCCCTATCGAGAGGCGAAGCGGTACCTCGACGGTCTGGGACCGGCGGACGATTGGTCCGATGAAGCTCCGCCGCCCCCGCAACCGGCGGCGGACCATCTGTTCACCAAGTCAGAGTTCTTCCGGCAACTGCTGCCCCGCGACACGATCGCGGCCCTGGTGGAGAACCTCCCCCGCCGGCTGGCCGGGGGCCAGGCGCGTGAGGTGACGTTCACGCCGTGGGGCGGCGCGTACAACCGCGTGGGCGCCGACGCGACCGCCTTCGCCCATCGCGACGAGCTGTTCGTGGCCCAACACCTGCTGACCCTCGACCCCGACGTCGACACGACCGCGGGCGATCCCGTCCGGGATTGGCTGACACGATCGTGGGCGCTCGTGCATCCGTGGGGGTCGGGTGGCGTGTATCCCAACTTCCCGGACCCCGATCTCGAGGACTGGGAACACGCCTACTACGGGGAGAACTACGCCCGCCTCCTTCGCGTCAAGGCGACGTACGACCCCGACGGGTTCTTCCGGTTCCACCAGTCCCTGGCGAGGTGAGACCGTCCGGCCCGCTCGCCGTCGACGGAGGTCCGGCCGGGTCGAGGGTTGCCTGGTCGAAGGCGTAGTAGGCGGCCATCAGGGCATGGATCGCCAGAGCGACATAGGGCTGGACGAAGGCGACCCCCACGGCCAGCCCGTACGCGGCGAGCCCGACCCCGAAGCGGATGCGGGCGGCGACCACGGCCGGGCGGGGCGGCAGGGCATGGACCAGCCGGGCGTCGTGGGTGATCCAGGCGTACAGGGCGGTGAAGCCGATGGCGGTGAGGAACAGCGTCCCGCTGAACAGCGCCACCGCGGTCTTGGTCGGTTCGCCGCCGTCCCTCAGGTGCTCGGCCACGACCGCCGTGGGGAAGGGGATCAGCGTGATCCACATCAGCAGGTTGAGGTTGAGCAGGAGGAGCTTGCCGTCGACCACCCGCACCTGATCGAAGAGCCGGTGGTGGTTGAGCCAGATCACCCCGATCTGGGCGAACGCCAGCAGGTAGGCGAGGTAGCTCGGCCACTGGTCCCACAGCGCGCCGGCCAGGGTCTGTCCCTGCTCGACCTCGGGTGGCCGCAGTTCGATGGCCAGCAGCGTGATCACGATCGCCAGGACGCCGTCGGAGAACGCCTCGAGCCGGGTCTTGGTCATCCCCGACAGGTTGCGCGTGGCACGGCGCACGGCGGTCGGGGTCATGTCACCTCGATCCTGCGTCCGTCCGGTCCGGAACGCAAACAGCGATCCGGGTTGTGCTCCACAAGGTGACGTTGTGGACTAGGGGAATGGTGAGCGACCCGACCGAACCGGGCGGAGTGGCAGGACCGGACCTTCGCCAGATGCGGTACGTCGTCAAGGTCGCCGAGCTGGGCGGCTTCACCGCCGCCGCCGAGGAGCTCCACGTCGCCCAGCAGGCGGTGAGCCAGCAGGTCAAGGCGACGGAGCAGATGCTCGGCGTGACCCTGTTCCGGCGGGCGCCGCGGGCGGTGACGCCGACCGCGGCCGGTGAGGTCTTCCTGCGTGAGGCCAAACGCGTGCTCACCGCCACCGAGCGCCTGGCCGACCGCACCCGGGCTGCGGCCCGGGGCGAGGTCGGGCCGCTTCGCATCGCGTACACCATGACATCCGCATACGAGACGTTCCCCGAGCTGCACGCGGCCCTCGACGACGCACTTCCCGGCCTCGCGGTGCGGGCGCGCGAGGTCTTCGCGGGCGACGTGTCCACCTTGCTCGTCAACGGCGTCTTCGATCTCGCACTCGTGCCCCGGTTCCCGCTGCCCGAGGGTCTCCGATCGCAACCCCTCCGCGAGGAGCCACTGCTCGCCGCCGTGAGCGAGGACCATCCGCTCGGCCGGCAGAGCAGCATCGATCTCCGGGACCTGCAGCAGGAGCTCTTCGAGCTGTGGCCGCGCGACATGGGCCCCGGCTACTACGACGCGGTCGTCGCCGCCTGCCGCGCCGCGGGCTTCGAGCCGCGGCGCGACGCATCGGCGGCAGGTTCGATCGTCTGGGGCAACATCGCACAGGGACGTGGCGTGGCCCTCATCGTGAGGTCCCTGGAGTCACAGCTTCCCCACGGTGTCCGGATCGTTCCGTTGCGCGGGACGCGGCCCGCGCCCCTCCCGATCGACGTCGTGTGGGCCACCGACCCGGTCGCGCCTGCGGTCGAACGGTTCGGTGAGCTCGCACGCGACGTCGCCGATCGCCATGGCTGGCTCCCGACCGATGCGGGACACGAGCGAACAGCCTGAGGACCACGCCGAGACCCTGCGCGATCGAACCGGTGGTCGGACCGCCTACTCGGCCGCGTGCCGACCGCGGTGCTGCTGGACGTAACGGTCGACCTGCCGCTGCTCCCAATCCGTTCCGAACAGGCCGCCCACGCCGACGAGCACCACAGAGGTGATCGCGACGGCGACGCCCGTGCCCAGCATCGGCCAGTAGAACCAGAGGTTCTCGGTGCCGTCGGCCATGTCGATGGCGAACCACATGAGGCACAGGACGGCGTAGATCCCGAGGATGGTGTACAGGATCCGCTTCCTGCGGACCCAGCGGTGAGCTTCGGCCCTGACGTCGATCGTCACAGAATCTGCAGGTGCGGGAATGTTGTTCGACATGTCTGATGTCCTCCATGTTGTGACTGACTCGAGCTGCATCGGCGCTGCCCGCGGGTCACGGGATCGTCACCTCGGCCACTCGGACCGCCTCGCTGCGCTCGGCGAGATAGCGGGGGAGCTGGCCGAGCGCGGTGTCGCCGTCGGCGGCTTCGACCACGAACCACAGACGGTGGCCTCCGGTGGGGCACGAACACCATGCCGGCCCCTCCCGGAGCGGGCTGTCGAAGCCCTTCCACGCCGCGAACGTGGCACCGCACTCGGCGGGCTCATGACGGTGCTGGAGCAGGTACAACGCCATGGTTCGAGCATGGGCGGCGGGCAGGCCGGCCGGCATCGTGCACATCCCTGAACCGGTCCCTGAGTTCTGCGCGATCACCCGCGAACGGGGTGGGCACCCCGGGGCGGTAGGGTCGCGGTGTGCTGGACGGCACCGGCGGCATGGTCGGGCGGCGCGTCGAGCTGGACGCGCTGCAAGCGGCACTCGCCGGTCTCGAGAACCGAGCACACGGTGTCGTCCAGATCGCCGGAGAGCAGGGGATCGGCAAGTCGCGCCTGGTCGCCGAGCTGTGCGCGTCGGCGGAGCGGCTCCGCTACCTCGTGTTCAGCGGGCGATCGGCCGAGTTCGAGCAGGCCGAGCCCTTCGGCGTGCTCGTCGATGCGCTCGACGACTACCTGGCGTCGCTCGATCGTCGTGAGCTGGACGATCTCGACGTCGAGCTGGATGAGCTGGCCGCGGTCTTCCCGGCGCTGGCGCGGCTGGTCGGCGACCCCGTCGCGACGTCGCCGGACGAGCGTTACCGTGCCTTCCAGGCCGTGCGGGCCCTGCTCGACGCCCTCAGCCGGCGGCGCCCGGTGGTGCTCGCGCTCGACGACCTTCACTGGGCCGACGCCGCCTCGGTCGAGCTCATCTCGTACCTGTTGAGACGGCCGCCGAGGGGGCGGGTGCTCACGGTGCTGGCGTTTCGTCCGGCGCAGCTCCCGAGACGTTTCGCACCCGTCATCGAGGCGTCGACGCGAGAGTCCCGGATCGTCCGCCTGGACCTCGACCCGTTGACCCCGGACGAGGCTCGCGGGCTGCTCGACCCCGGCCTTCCCCGGCCGGTGAGCGACGAGCTGTACCGGCTCAGCGGGGGCAATCCCTTCTACCTCGGGGAGCTGGCCCGGGCGGCGCGCCGTGGTGGCGGCGACGCCGTCGGGTCCGTGGCCGGAACCGGCGCGGCCCGGATCCCCGCGGCCGTGCAGGGTGCCTTGGCCGAGGAGGTGGCGGTGCTCTCGCCGCGGGCGCACGCGTTGATCCAGGGGGCGGCCGTCGCGGGAGATCCGTTCGAGGTCGGGTTGGCGGCGACGGTCGGCGACGGGCCGGAGGGGGAGGAGCTCGCCGCCATCGACGAGCTGCTGGACGCCGACCTGGTTCGGCCGAGCCCGATCCCCCGCCGCTTCGAGTTCCGCCACCCGCTGGTACGCCACGCCGTCTACGAGGCCGCCGGGCCCGGGTGGCGGATCGGCGCCCATGCCCGGGCCGCGGCCGCCCTCGCGGCCCAGGGTGCGAGCGTGGGATCCCGCGCCCACCACGTCGAGCTCTCGGCGCGTCCCGGGGATGTCGCGGCGGGTGGGCTGCTGGTCGAGGCCGCCGACGCAGCGGCGGGGCGCGCCCCGGCGGCCGCGGCACGCTGGTACGAGGCTGCGCTCCGCATCATGCCCGAGACCGCCTCGACGCGGCCCCGTCGGGTCGAGGTGCTCGTGGGCCTGGCTCGCACGCTGGAGTCGGTGGGTCGGCTCGACGAGAGCCGCGCCGCGCTCGTCGACGCGCTCGCTCTCGTTCCCGTCGACGCCCACGCCCGGCGGGTCGGGCTGATGGTCAACTGCGCCAGGCTCGAGCAGGTCCTCGGCCGGCACGGCGACGCTCAACGGCGACTGCACCAGGCGCTGACGGAGCTTCCCGATCCCGCCTCGGCGGAGGCTGCCGAGCTGAAGGTCGAGCTCGGCCTGGCCGCTCGCTTCGCGGGCGATGCGGCGGGCCTGCGCGCCCGCGCGGAGGAGGCGCTCGACGCCGCCGCCACGGTGGGCGACCGGGCCCTCGAAGCCAAGTCCTCGGCCCTGATCGCATTCGGCGCGGCAGAGTCGGACCAGGAGGAGGCCCTGGTCGTCACCGCGATCGACCGGGCCGCCGAGCTCGTCGACGCGCTGACCGACGAGGAGCTGGCCGATCGCGTCGAGTCGGCCCTCTTCCTGGGATGGGCGGAGATCTTCCTCGGGCGCTTCGACGACGCCGACCGGCACCTGGAACGCGGCGTCAACCTCGCCCGGGCCTCGGGACAGGGCCAACACATCCTGATGACGACCGGTCGAGCCCTCGTGCTCAGCATCCGCGGCAACATCAGCGAGGCGACCGACGTCGTGGCAACCGCCGTGGAGATCGCTCGGCTCTCCGAGAACGTCCAGTTCCTGGCGTGGGCTCTGGACACCGAATGTCGGGTGGCAACGACTCGTGGCGACCTAGACACCGCCATCCGCTGCGGTGAGGAGGGTGTGGCGTCGGCGGCGGCCCTGGGGAATCCGTGGATCTCCGCCCCGGTCGGTTCGGCGCTCGGCCTGGCGCGCCTGGAAGCCGGTGATCCGGAGGGCTGCCGCGGCGACCTCCTGAAGTGGGGTGGCGGCCCGGATCTCCCGCGGGCGAGCGTCTGGCAGAGGTGCCTCGGCTACGAGGCCCTGACCCGGGCCGAGCTGGCCCTTGGCCGCGTCGACGGGGTGGACGAGTGGGTGCGACGAGCCGAGGCCCTCGACACCTCACTGAGTCCGCTGGCGGCGGCCATGACCCGTCGCGCCCGAGCCCGCGTCCTGCTCGCCCGGGGCGCGGCGAATGAGGCGGTGGCGGCGTCTCGCGAGGCGGCCGACATCGAGGTCCAGGTCGGCGCTCGCGTCGCCGCCTCCCAGTCGCGGACCCTCGAGGGTCAGGCGCTCGCCGCCGCGGACCGGCGGGACGACGCGATCACCGTGTTGCAACGGGCAGAGGCCGAGCTCGCAGCGTGTGGCGCGGTGCGCTACGCCGACGAGGCGGCGCGCGAGCTGCGACGACTGGGGCGGCGCGTCACGAGACGGGGGCGCGGCGCGGCAGCGGGGGACGCGGGGCTCACGGGTCGAGAGCTCGAGGTCGCCCGGCTCGTGATGGCGGGCAAGACCAACCGGGAGATCGCCGCCGAGCTCTTCCTCAGCGAGAAGACCGTCGAGACCCACCTCCGCCACGCCTTCGAGAAGCTCGGGGTGTCCTCGCGGGCCGCGCTCGCGGGGGTGCTCGCCCGCGGCGCGCCGAGCTGACGGCCTGGTCCCGAGCGGTCTCGACCCCTGCCCGGCTGCTCCTGGGGATCAGGACCGGGTCAGGGATCTCCCTGATACCCGCTCGGCGCTCGATGCCGGACCCTCCCCCCATGCTCACTCGACTGGCTTGGCTCATCGTGCGTCATCGTCGGCTCGTCCTCGTCTTCAGCGGCGTGTTCCTGTGCGCCGCCGGGGCCCTCGGTTCGGGCGCGTTCGGCGTGCTGGAAGATGGTGGTTTCGAGGATCCCGACGCGGAGAGCACCCGCGCCGCCGACGCCCTCGAAGGGAGGTTCGACGCGGGCGCACCCAACCTCGTCCTGTTGACCAGATCGTCGACCGGCAGCGTCGACGACCCCCGGGCGACCGCCGACGGAGCGGCGCTCACCGACGCGCTCGCCGAGCGGCCCGACATCTCCGAGGTCGAGTCGTACTGGTCGCTCGATGGGGCGCCGGCGCTGCGGAGCGACGTCGGCGACGCGGCGCTCGTGCTCGCCTACGTCACCGGAGACGAAGACGCCGTCATCGAAGATGTGCGCGACACACTGGGCGGTGCCCAGGGCGTGCTCGACGTGAAGGTCGGCGGCGGCGAGGCCGTCGACAACGAGATCGCCTCGACGGTCGAGTCGTCGCTCGGGCGGGCGGAGATGATCGCCATCCCGCTGACCCTGATCGTGCTTGTGTTCGTGTTCCGCAGCGTCGTCGCCGCCAGCCTCCCGCTGCTGGTCGGCGTGATGTCGATCATGGGCACCCTGTTCGCCCTGTACGTCCTCGGGTCGGTGACGGACGTGTCCATCTACTCGATCAACCTGACCACGGCGCTCGGTCTGGGGCTGGCCATCGACTACTCCCTGTTCATCGTGTCCCGGTACCGCGAGGAGCTACGCCGAGGGCTCGCCGTGCCCGACGCCGTCGTGCGATCGGTGGAGACGGCGGGGCGGACGGTCGCCATCAGCGCGCTGACCGTTGCCGTGTCGTTGTCGGCGCTGCTGATCTTCCCGCTCTACTTCCTGCGGTCGTTCGCCTACGCCGGCATCGCGGTGGTGCTCCTGGCGATGCTGTCGTCGATCATCACGCTGCCCGCGCTGCTCGCGGTGCTCGGCCATCGGGTCGACTCGCGCCGGGTCCGGCGGTCGGCGCTGGTCGCCGAGAGGACGGACGGGTTCTGGCACGGTGTCGCCACCACCGTCATGCGGCGACCGCTGCCGATCGCCCTGGGGGTGACGGCGCTGCTGGTCCTGCTCGGCACGCCGTTCCTGCGGCTCTCGGTCGGCCTGCCCGACGAGCGGGTCCTGCCGGAGTCGTCCGACGCCCGGCAGGTGTCCGAGCGGATCCACACCGACTTCCAGGGCGACAGCGCCGAGGCGTTCTCGATCGTGGTGGAGCCGGCCGACGACCCGGCCGCGCTGGCCGCCTACGCCACCGACGTGTCGTCGATCGACGGCGTCGCCCGCGTCGCGGGCCCCGGCGGGGTCTATCAGGACGGCGACGTGGTGGAGGAGGCGTCGCCGAGCTCGGCCGGGGACGCGCGCGACGGAGCGGCCCTGCTCGAGGTCGTGCCGAGCGTCGATCTCCAGTCCGGTGCCGGCGAGCAGCTCGTGGCGGACATCCGCGCTCTCGACCCCGGTTTCGACACGCTGGTCGGTGGCAGCGCCGCCCAGCTGATCGACACCAAGGACGCCCTCCTGGCCCGCCTGCCGTGGGCGTTGGCCATCATCGCCGTGGCCACCCTGGTGCTGCTGTTCCTGATGACCGGAAGCGTGCTGATCCCGATCAAGGCGCTGGTCCTCAACCTGCTCAGCCTGACCGCCACGTTCGGCGCGATGGTCTGGGTCTTCCAGGACGGCAACCTCTCCGGCCTGCTCGACTTCACGGCCACCGGCCGCATCGACTCGTCGATGCCGATCCTCATGTTCTGCATCGCCTTCGGCCTGTCGATGGACTACGAGGTGTTCCTCCTCTCCCGCATCAAGGAGGAGTACGACCGCACCGGCCGGAACGCAGCATCCGTGGCGCTCGGGCTCGAGCGAACCGGGAGGATCGTGAGCGCCGCCGCCGCCCTGCTGGCCATCACATTCCTGGCGTTCGGCACCGCCGACGTGTCGTTCCTCAAGCTGTTCGGCGTCGGCCTGGCGCTGGCCGTGGTGCTGGACGCCACGGTCATCCGGGGCCTGCTCGTGCCCGCCTTCATGCGCCTGGCCGGGCCGGCGAACTGGTGGACCCCGGCGCCTCTGCGGCGATTCCACCGGCGCTTCGGCATCGCTGAGCTGTCCGCACCAGCGCCGGCACCCGTCATGGCCGACGACCGGTCCGGCGCCCTCGTCGGAGCGGGCAACGTCAGCACCTGACACCCGGCGGGGTGCCGATCGAAGGCGGAACGACGGCGTGGCCGGTCAGCGCTGGAGACCAGCGCTGACCGCCACGTCGCGCAGCAGGGCGACGAACCGGGCCGTGGTCTCGTCCCAGGTCGGCAGGCGCCCGCCGCGCTCGGCTGCGGCGGCCGCCATGCGCTCCCGGTAGGGGACGTCGCCGGCCAGGCGGCTCAGGGCGGCCGCCAGCCCCACCCGGTCGCCGGGCTCGACGACCAGCCCCTCCCGCCCGTTGGCGGCGAGGTGGGGAAGGTTGCCGGCCGCCCAGCCGACGACGGGCAGGCCTGCCGCCATGGCCTCGCCGTAGACGGTGCCGTAGGGCTCGTGGTAGCTCGGCAGCACGAACACGTCAGCCGCCTGGTACAGCCGGGCGACCTCCTCCCGGCTCACCGGGCCGTGGACCTGCACGCGACCGGCCAGGTCGGGTCGGGCCAGGCGGGCCGCGACCCGGCGGCCGTAGCCCCGCTGGACGTCGGTGCGTCCGACGAGGTGGAGCGTGGCCAGGTCGGGCGGGAGCCGGGCGAACGCCTCCAGGAGGTCGAGCGTGCCCTTGCGGGCGACCCAGTTGCCCACGTTGAGCAGCGCCGCCTGCCGCCCGCGCCGCAGGTCGGGGGGCGGGCCCGCCGGCGGGGCCGCGACGTCCCGCCCCGGCGGCACCACCACCGTCGGGACCGGGGGCAGGTCGCCCCCGGCCAGCGTGCCGCTGGCCAGCACGAGGAGCGAGCAGCGCCGGTACAGGACGCGGTCCATCGCCGCCTGGGCGCGGCGGCGGACACGGCCGTGGTCGATGCCGCCGGGCGGCTGGTGCAGCACGGCGACCAGCGGGGCCGCCGGGCGCCACGGCGCGACGTAGGCGGCGGCGATGCTGTCGACGACCACGACGTCGCCGGCCGCGGCCCGGCGCAGGGGCCGCCGCCCGAACGCCGCCGGCAGGGGGAACGGCAGCGCCGGCACCGACACCAGGTCGATGCGGGCGCCGTGCCGGGGAGCGAGCTCGGCCAGGCGCAGGTGGTAGAGGTAACCGCCGGTGAGCTGGTGCGGCGAGCCGAGCGTCACGAGAGAGGCGAGGAGCATGCAGGTGGTCCACGTGGTTCCGACGGCCTTCGGGGCCGCCGGGCTGTTCGGCGGCGGCGAACGTTATCCGCTGGAGCTGGCGCGGGCGCTTGCCGCCGAGGACGGGGTCGACTGCCGGCTGGTGACGTTCGGCGCGGCGCCGGCCGCCGGGAGGGAGCGCTCGGGCCTGCGAGTCCGTGTGCTGCGGCCCCTGGCCCACCTGGGCGGGCACCCCGTCCACCCGGTGGCCCCGGGCGTGGTCGCCGCGGTGCGGGGCGCGGACGTGGTGCACACCCACCACACCCGCAGCGCGCCGAGCCGCCTGGCCGCGCTGGCCGCGCCCCGGGACGCCCTGCTGGTGACGACCGACCATGGGCTGGGCGGCGACGCCTCGCGCCGGTGGGCGCGGCGCTTCGACGGGTTCCTGCCCGTCTCCCGGTACGGGGCCGTCACACTGCGGGCGCCGCCCGCCCGGACCCGGGTGATCTACGGCGGCGCCGACCCGGCCCGGTTCCGGCCCGACCCCGCCACTCCCCGGGCGGGCGTGCTGTACGTCGGGCGCCTGACGCCGCACAAGGGGGTGGACCGGCTGCTCCGGGCGCTGCCGGCGGGCACCGAGCTGACCCTGGCCGGCACGGCGGGACACGACCGCCGGTTCCCCGAGCGGGCCTACCCCGGCCTGCTCCGGACGCTCGCGGCCGGCCGGTCGGTCCGGGTCACCGGCCCGGTCAGGGAGGAGGAGCTGCCGGCGCTGCACCGGCGGGCGGCCGTCTTCGCCCTGCCGTCCGTCGACCGCACCTGCTACGGGCGGCCGGTCGCCATCTCCGAGCTGCTGGGGCTCAGCGTGCTGGAAGCCATGGCCAGCGGCACGCCGGTGGTGGCCAGCCGGATCGGCGGCGTGCCGGAGGTGGTCACCGACGGCGAGACCGGCTTCCTCGTCGACCCGGGCGACGTCGACGCGCTCCACGACCGCCTGACCACGCTGCTGGCCGACCGCCGGCTCGCCCGGCAGATGGGAGACGCCGCCCGGGCCGCCGTCCTCGACCGGTTCACCTGGCGGGCCTGCGCCCGCCGGTGCCTGGCCGCCTACCGGGAGCTGGTCAGGTGACCGGCGCCCGGTACGCGCCGAAGGCGACCGGCGATTCCCACACCCGCACGGCGAGGTCGTGCCCGCCGCCGTCGCGAACCGGGCCGGCGAGGGCGCCGTGGAGCCAGCGGGCGAAGACCTCGACGGTCACCGCCTCCGCGTCCGCCGGCCGGATCGCCTCGAGGTCGCGGTCGCGCAACCGGTCCGCCACCGCGGCGAGGGCGGCGTCGAGGACGTCGAGGTCGCACACCATGCCCCGCTCCCCGAGACCGGCCCGGCCCACGACGACCTCCAGCCGGTAGTCGTGGGCGTGGAGCTCGCCCTCGGGGCCCTCGACCCCGGGCATGACGTGGAGCGCCCGCACCTCCACGGCCGTGCCGACCTCGTACCTGCCGTTGTCGTCCACGGCGATCACCTGTACCACAGCGCGGCGTGCAGGAGGCCGACGGCGCCCTCGTCGACCGCGGCGAAGGCGGCGGCCGCGTCGCTGAACGCGAACGCGTGGGTGGCCAGCGGGTCGAGCGGCAGCTCGGCGAGCAGGTCCCGGGCCACCGCCCGGCGCCGGGCGACCGTCCAGCGGCCGGCCAGCGAGGCAGGGATGGTGGAGACCTGGGTGCTGCGGATGCGGAGCCGCCGCCGGTGGAACTCGGCGCCCAGCGGCAGCGGGGCCTCCTTGGTGCCGTACCACGACACGACGAGCGCCTCGCCCTCGTGGGCCAGGAGGGGGAGGCCGGCGCGCAGGGTGTCGGGCCGGCCGCTGGCCTCGACCAGCAACGGCACTCCGGCCGGGGCCACCTCGGCCAGGACGGCGGCCAGCCCGGCGGGCGGCACGGCCCTGACCCCGAGGGCGGCGGCCACGGCCCGCCGATCCTCCGCCGGCTCGACGCCCACGACCCGCGCCCCGGCCCGCCGCAGCAGCACGGCCACCAGCAGGCCCACGGCGCCCAGCCCGGTGACCACGACCACCTCCTCCAGGACCACCCCCGCGTCGAGGGTCACCTGGAAAGCGGTCTCGACCAGGGGCAGCAGCGTCGCCCGCCGCGGGTCGAGGTCGTCGACGGGGATCACGTCCGCCCCGGGCACCACGAAGGCGTCCTGGTGGGGATGGAAGGCGAACACCCGGCGGCCCTCGGCCAGCGGGGCCCGCGACCGTTCGACCCGCCCGACGCAGCTGTAGCCGTAGCGGAAGGGGAAGCTGAACGAGCCGCCCAGCGCTCCGATCGCCTCGTCGAGCGGCCAGGCGGCGTCGACCTCCCCGCGGTAGGCCAGCATCTCGGTCCCGCCGCTGATGCCCGACCACTCGGTGCGCACCAGGACCTCGCCGTCGTCCGGGGACGGCAGGTCGACCGCCACCAGCTCCACCAGGCGGGGGGCCGTGAAGGCGACCGCCGTCGCGGTCCCGTTGCGTTGTCCGGCGCTCGTCGCCACCGACACCTATCCTGCTCGGTGATGCCGGAGCCGCGCACGCCGGATGGCCCGGGCCTGCTGCGCGAGCTGGCCAGCGTGCCCCTGCCCACGTCGCTGGGCGTCTTCGACGCCCGTGCGTTCGAGTCTGCGTCCGGCCTCGTCAGCCTGGCGCTCGTCCGCGGCGAGGTGTCCGGCGAGGAGGACGTCCTCACCCGGGTCCACTCCGAGTGCCTGACGGGGGACGCGCTCCGGTCGCTGCGCTGCGAGTGCGGCATCCAGCTCCAGCTCGCGCTGCGGGCCATCAACGCCGCCGGTCGGGGCGTGCTGATCTACGCCACCGGCCACGAGGGGCGGGGGATCGGCCTCGTCGACAAGCTGCGGTCGTACGTCGAGCAGGACAACGGCGCCGACACCGTCGACGCCAACCTGGCCCTCGGGCTGAAGGTCGACGCGAGGGACTATACCGACAGCGCCGCCGTCCTCAGCTCCCTCGGCGTGCGGTCCGTGCGCCTCATGACCAACAACCCGCGCAAGGTCGAGGGGCTCCGGTCGTCGGGCGTGCGGGTCAGCGGCGTCGTGGCCCTGGCCACCGCCCCCCACAGCCGCAACCTCCCGTACCTGCGGACCAAGGAGCGCAGGCTGGGTCACCTCCGGCCGGGCGGCGACGTGGTGGGCGGCGACGTGGTGGGCGGCGAGCCCGTCGAGCTGAACGGGGCCGTCGACGTCAGCGCGCTCATCGGCACCGTCCGGCACGCGGACCGGCCGTACGTGGTGTTGAAGTACGCGCAGACGCTGGACGGGCGGATCGCCACCGCCAGCGGGGACGCCCGCTGGATCAGCGGCGAGGCCGAGCGGCGGGTATCCCACGCCCTGCGGGCCGCCTGCGACGCCGTGCTCGTCGGCGTGGGCACCGTCGTCACCGACGACCCGCAGCTGACCGTGCGCATGGTGCCCGGCGCCTCGCC
>JBKPHT010000156.1:0-7240 GCA_046730015.1 Actinomycetota bacterium | reverse complement strand
CTGAAGAAACCGGCAACCCCGAAACGCTGGCGCTCCAAGCAGGCTAAGGAGATCGTCGCTGCCGTGCAGCGGGCAGGTGGGCGGGTGGAGCGCACCGCCAGCGGGCATCTGAAGGTCATCGGGCCGGCCGGTTCCGCCGTCGTGGCCTCAGCGCCCAACACCGGCCGCGCAGGTGGGCGAGCCGTCCACAACACCCTGGCCACGATCAGGAGCAAGACCGGGCTGGAGGTCTGAACGCCCGGCAGGTCGGGCAGATGGGCGAACGCCCGGCTGGCTCGTCGCTATGGTTCGTCTCGTTGCCCGGTCGGCTGGTGACCTGGCGGGGCGGGCGGCTCGGTCAGCTCCGGGTCGGCAACGACCAGGTTCACCGCCGTCGCCGTGATCGGCCCGGCTGGGGGAACGGCCGCTGGCGGTCATGGGCCGATCCCTCCCTTAATCGGTAAATCATTTCGGCGATTCACGACGTCGGGGCTTGCAAGTCGCCCCCCCCCCAAGCCCGGTACGACGACATTCCGGAAGCCGGGCGGGCGCGTGATCGGGTGATTGTGCGGGTGCGTGGCCGCCGGAATGTGCGCGGCTGGGCACTGGGAGAGCGCGCGGAATGACGGGCCGCTTGGAGGGGGTGGCCCCGCGCGGTCGCGCGGTGGGCGTCTCCGCCGCGGCTGGCGGGGATGGGTCGAGTGGATGAGCAGGCTGCCGCCCAGGTCGTTCCCGCCGGGCTCCGGGCAGGGCGTGCTACCAGGCCAGGACGGGCCGCTGGGGCCGGGGGGGTGGGGGCAGCAGCGGCTCGATGCGTTTCCACAGGTCGTCGGGCAGGAGTCGGTCTGGCAGGGGTGTGGTCATCGGCGAATACTCCCACCGCCAGTCTAACCGCTCAACTCGCACGTATAGTACAGACGTCTCCCAGGAGGTCATCGTCGGGTTGCCTGCCGCTGCGACGCCACATGCAGGACACCGTCACGAAGCCCGCGGGAAGCTGATCTGAAACAGGCGGATGATACCGTCGGTCATCGAGACACTCCCAACTGGGGAAGCGACCATGACGAAGCAACTCGATCACCAGGCTCTGGTGGACTTCACCAGGCGATACATCGCGCTATGGACCGAAGCCGACCCGCAAGCGCGGTCCAGGCAGGTCGCCGAGCTGTGGGCGCCCGCTGGTGCGCAGGTACTGGTGGACCCGCCCCAGGAGGTGCGGGATGCGGCCACCGCGTTGGCATTCCCGGTGCCTCGTCTCGAGGTGCGCGGCCACGACGAGATCGATCGTCGGGTGACCGCGGCATACGCCATGTTCGTCGAGCCGGGCGTACACACATTCGTGGCGGCAGGCGATGCCGTGCTCCTGGCACCCGCTCTCGTCGGGTTGGGATGGGAGCTGGTCGTCGTCGCTGACGGGACCGTCGCCGGGAGCGGCTACGACGTGATGGTGCTCGATGACGACGGGCGCGTCCTGCTGAACCACCAGCACATCGCACCGAGCTGAACCGAGGTCGTCGTTCAGCGCGAACCACTGTCCGGAGGAGGAATCGTGAAACTTGACCGAGCAACGGTCTGCTTACCCATCAAGGATCGCCTGGTATCGCACGCCTTCTACACCGCCCTCGGCTAGGGGGCCGCAGCTGAAGCGAGGACTCTCAGAGCGACCTTGACTACTCACCGGCGAGATGCGCCAAGCGTTCAAGGTGGGCCTTTTGCAAAGCCAAACACGGCCGAGAACGGCCAAATATGTAAGAACCCTTAAATTCTTGTCACATAGGCGACTCAGCGCGATACTCAATCACGCACAGTGACGGCCTGATCTGGAAGGAGACTTCGACCCCGAGCAGGCTTGGCGCATGTGGTCGGGCGGAAACAGGTGTAGGTTGTCCCCTTCCGCGACCCTCTGGGACAGCTGCATTGGCGTGGTCATTCAACGCGACTCGTCGATCGGATGCACTGACCTGCCTTAGAAATCTGCTGCCATTCTGAGCGGATCTGGCCCACACCGCCGGCATCGAACTGAGCGCAAGCGAGCTCCCCCATCACGTACATGACAGCGCTCTCGACGCAAATGCCGTCGTCAGGCACCTGGTCCCTAGGACATGGTGGCGACAGAACAAGCAAAATGGAAGGGCAGCCATGCGACGTATCGTAACGGCGACGATATTTGGCGTTCTCGCTCTGATTTTCTGGGCAGCACCCGCCCACGCACAGAGCGGCCACTTCGTCACAGGTGGCGGCAACGCTCCCGAATGTACCGATGTCGGTACCCAAGTATCGTGCGACGTAAAGGTGGCCGGACTCGGCGGTACGACATTCGAGATCACCGTTGAAGCCACCGGCATCGCCGAGGTGGAATGCACGAACCCCGGCGGAAACGTCGCCCCTGGACAGGACACGGCTGTTGATGTGGCCGGCAGCAGCGGCGAGCTGCCGACGCCGAGGAACGGCTCCTTCACGTTCAGAGACCTCAGAACCGTCGCACCGACCGTTCCGAACGTCCCCACCTGCCCGAACCCGCAGTGGACAGCGAGTGTCGTTGACGTGACCTTCACCAGCCCCGCGACGCTCACCCTCTTCGAGGACGGCCAGATCTCGGATCAGATCACGGTTCCCATCACGTAGCACCAGCTGACGCCGAATTCCGCCAGGGGAGCCGGGCCGAGCCCGGCTCCCCACGCGACTCCGCCAGAAAGGGCAACACGGCGTCCGTCGTCCAGGCCGACGTCGAGGCGGGTAACGGCGTCGTGCACGTGATCGATCACGTCCTGATGCCGGCCGCGGGCTGACCGGGCTCTCCCCGGTGCGGGGCATCCGCGCCATCACTGGAGCTACCGGCAACGTCGGCACCGCGGTCATCGAGGAGCGGGTTGGCGCGTGAGCGCGCTCGCGGTTCCCCCGGGTGACCGATGAGTTCGACAACCCAACTCCGCCCGGGCAAGCGAACGGGGTGGGATCCGGTCTCGTCACTGGTGATCGGTGCCGGCGGGAGCAACTGTGGGAGCAACTGCTCACAACGTACGTGCGTGACTGCGCGCCGTCCCGAGCCCGCCGGGCTTACCTCACGGCGTTGCTGTGCGCTTTCGTGGTCCGCGATGCGGGCGGATCGGGGTTCGGATCCGTAGGGCAGACGGCACGGACTCGAACAGCAGCGGTGGGTCCATGGCGGCTGCTTCGCCGTCCAGCGCTAAGTCGACGACAGCGCCCGAGTCGATCCGGAAGGTCGGCGTTGTCCACTCTCGCATTGCGGGGAACGGCTTGTCTGGGCCGACGACCGCCACGCCTAGCAGGCCTCGGTCGATTCCCTTACGGGCACCGGTCATCGGCCGGGGGTCGAGCTCATAGCGGTTGTTCGACACCAGCAGTAGGCGCGCGTTCGACCACTGCGACCCGTCGGGGAGCGTGAGGCGCAGGTCGAATGCCTCCGAACCTGGTCCGAGGAGGTCGGGCAGCATCTCGATCACCGTTCGCAATTTCGCGTCCCGATAGGCCGGGGACTGCACGATCGCGCCGTACAAGCCCAGCGACGCGATGTTCACGAAGATCCGGCCGTTGACCCGCGCCAGGTCGATTCGCCGCTCCGCTCCGTGGACGAACGCGTCGAGCGCGCCGACCACGTCGTCGCGACCGACGCCGATGTCGATCGCGAAATGGTTGCGTGTGCCCGCCGGGACACACACGTAGGGAACGTCGTGCTCGGCGGCGACAGCCGCGACGGCTGCCTGTGACCCGTCACCGCCGGCCATGCCGATCACGTCCGCGCCACCCTCGATGGCCGCGGCGGCCAACGCAGACAGATCATCCCCCCGCTCGAACACGACGGGCTCGATGCCCCTGGCGCGGCACTGCCCGACGAGGTCGTGACGCGACGCCGTACCGCCACCCGACGTCGGATTCACGATGAGCACCGGCTTGTCCGGGGGCGTCTCGACCAGCACGAGCGTTCAGTGTCGCCTGGATCGCGTCACGTCGCCAGGGACCCACGTGACCAGAGGCTGCTGTGCGCCGCCCGGACGCGACGGTGAGCACCCCAGTCGGCGCTCATCCGTCGAGCCGTTGGCGGCGCCGGCGGGCGAGGGCGGCGCAGGTGAGCAGCGCCAGCGCCTCACCCGTGAGGGATCCGGCGATCACATCGAGGGGGTAGTGGACGCCAGTGTGGACTCGCGAGTATGCGACGAGCGTGGCGGCGGTGCTGACGGGGATCCCGGCCTCGGGTGCCGCACTGGCCACACCGGTGGCGAACGCGGACGCCGACGCCGCGTGGCCCGACGGGAACGAGGTGGTGCGAGGCATCGTCACCTGGCGGGTGATCGGGACGTGGTGGGTGGCGCGGTCGGGTCGGTGCCGGCGGCCGAGCGGCTTGAGCACAAGGTTGACAACAGCCGAGGTGACGCCGACCGAGGCGAGACCGTTGACCGCTGCGCGGCGGCCGCCCGGTCCCCCGATGGTCGCCAAGACTGTGGCACTCGCGATCCACAGCTTCGAGTTGTCGGCGGCCCGGGCCAGCCGGCGAAAGACGCGGTCCAACGTGGGGGTTGGCGTGGCGGCGATCGCCGCGTAGACGGCGAGATCGAGTCTGTTCACCTCGGCCCACCAGCCTTCGGGGTCTGGCAGAGCCTTCCGGGCCTCGGCGTGCTTCGGCAGCGCGCCCAGGTCCGGAGCGTCACCGCGATCCGCGGTCGTCACTCGATCATCCGCTCTGCCCTGCTGTCCTGCGGCTTTGCGTGTGCCTGATCACCTTGACGAGCTCGTCCCCGGGTCTCATTGGCCCGCGGCCTGTTCGGCCCGCTCGTCGGCGTAGGCGCGGGCGTCGATCGCGTCGAGCACGGCCAGCCGCGCGTTGGAGACGGTCCAGGCGGCGTAGTCGAGGGCGTCAACAGCCTCCTCTTCGGCCCAGCCGGCTTCGCTGGCGGCGGTCTTGGCGTCCAGCTCCCGGCTCCGTTGGTCGATCTTGGCCTTGACGTCGTCCCTCCGGGCGTCGGCGTCGGCCTTCATCTGCGCCCACTTGCTTCGTGCCTCGCCGGCGACCTGGCTGCCCTGCTGCTTGGTTTCCTCGACGGCCTGGTCGAGGTCGTCTTGGGCTTGATCGATGCGCTGCTTGAGCTGGTCGCGCGACTCGGTGGCGGCAGTCTGTGCCGCCGACTTGGCCTCGCCGACGCGCTTCTGGAGATCATCGAACTGTGCGGAGAAGTCCATGATTGCTCCTTCGGTTTCGCATGGAATCAGCCGGGGTCACGTGGAGTGGTGGCGAGCCCACGCCCCCCTCAAGGATGCCGCGCTACTCGAGGCTCGACCAGGGCCGAAGGTCCCTGAGACAGGGATTTCGGCCCTGTGTCGGGCGCCCGCTGCCCGGTCTTGGCTTGATCCAGGATCGCCTGGATCTCATCGGGCAGGCCGGCGAGGAAATGCTCCCAGCTGCGCACGTACCGCCCGACATGGCGGGCGCTGCGCTTCGGGTCATAGCGATCGGCCATGATGCGCGTGAGATGGGGTCGGAGCAGCTCGGTCACCCGTACCTCCGTGGCCAGCCCGCGACCGAGCCTTGGAGGTTCAACACGACGCGGATCAGCAGCGCCAGATCGGCCGGGAGCACTCCGGGTCCTGGTCTTCGAGCCAGGCGGCAACGGCCTGCATCAGCGCCAGAACGTCTCGCAGTCCCAGGTCCGCGCCTTCGTGGAGGACTTTCACCGCGACCGGTGTCCCGTCAAGGAGAGTGGCTCGGTGCACTCGGGCCATCGAGCCCGACGTGATCGGTTCGGGCTCGAACGACCCGTAGATCTCGGCGACCGGCCCCCCAGCGCAGCTTCAACGGTTTCTCTGCCACGCCGGGCGGATCGGGAAGCGCCGTGGAGGACGCCACGCGAGCGATCTCGTTGAGCCTTCAGCGGTGGGTCGTCAGCGGGGCGGTCACGTCGGCATGGCGGCGTCATTCCTCCGCTTGGCGAGGCACCAGGATGACCACCTCGGTCTTGCGGTCGAGGAGATGGAGCGGGACCCGGCCCAGCCGCAGGCCAGTGACATCGGACAGGCGCCGGGCGCCGACGCACGCGACGGAGTTCGGGTGAGCGTCGAGCGTCCGCCGGATGGCGGCGACGGGGTGCACGTCCCGTTCGATGTCGAGATCGACCGCGACGCCCGCCTGTTCGATGGGGGCCACCCAGCGGCGGACACCGCGCTCGGCCTCGTGGCGCCAGCTGCTCGGGTCGGTCTCGGGTACGAGCTCCACGAATGGCTCGAAGGCGAACACCGCGGTGACACCGACGGCGAGTCGGGCGGCCAGGTCGGCGACGAAGTCCGCGGCTGCCAGGCTCTCCGGTGAGCCGTCGACTGCGAGGACGATATTGCCGGGGGGCGCGGCGCCCGTAGTCGCAACGACGGCGAGCGGCAGCGTCGAGGTGTGCAGGAGCTGATCCGAGACGCTGGACGCATCGAGGTGGCCGAGCTTGACGGCGCCTCCGCCCACCACGATCAGGTCTGCGTCGCAGTCCACGGCAGCGGCGAGCAGCGCCTCGGGCGGTCCGCCGTCAAGGAGAAGCGGGGTGATCGAGCCGCCCGCGTCGACGTTCTCGCACCAACCCTCGAGCTCGACCCGCTGCTCTGCGTGAAGCCTGGTGTCGATCTCCGCGGACAACTCGGCCTGGGTCGGCTCGAACACCCGTGCCACCACGAGATCGAGTCGGCCCCGGTGAGCGACATCGGCCGACCAGACCAGCGCATTGTGGGCAGCGGCCGAGCCGTCCACACCCACGAGCATTCGCTGCATGTCGGATCCTCTCTCCATCGCGGACACGACGAGCGTTGGTCGATCCGTGACGCGAACGCAAGGGTCTTACGTCCCGGAAGCGAGTCGGCCGGCCGGTCGAGGACGAGGACACCGAGCCGACCGTCCGCGAGAGTCGGGCGGCTACCAATCACCAACGGCCCGCTCAGCGCGTAGGCGTAGTCGGAGACCAGCGCCAGCGGCGGTTGACGATGCTCGCGGCCGGGATCGTCCACACGGTGACGGTCCGGAGCGGAGCCGCTCGGACCGAGGACCGACTGCGCCGTCTCGAGGAGTGTTTGGATCCAGTGGGAACCGCCGACCACGTCGAGTGATAGTCAGTACCGGTCCCTCCGGCGGTGACCAGGGAACACTACGCTCGCCGCCGTACTACGCCTTGCTTGGCTGAGCAGGAGGCACCGCCGTGTTGGCACAATCCCTCCGCGAGGACATGCAGACGGTGACACGGAACTGGGGATGGTTCCTCGCCGCAGGCATCGC
>JBKPHT010000155.1:0-17448 GCA_046730015.1 Actinomycetota bacterium | reverse complement strand
CACAACCGGCGAGCGGTCCCCGGACGGCGGTGGCGGGGCCCACCCGGAGACGCGGCCGCCCCGGAGGGTGCCTGCTCGGCGTCATGGCTCGGGGGATCGAGCGCGGTGGTCACGCAGCGAAGAGCCGCGCGCGCGGCTCGGCGATACGCGCCGGTCAGCTCTCGCCACCGCCGTCCGGTCCCCGAGGCCATAGGAGGTCGTTCTCCCGTTCCCGAGGTCGTAGGGGCCGGGGTCCGACCTCGATCCTCGAGAACGCTCGAGCGATCGTCATCGCGTCGCGCGTATCTGCGGACCCCGCCCGGCCCTCTCCCCGGAGAGACCCGACCGGTCGGACCAGGTCGGACCGAGGAGGCGGACATGGCCGTAGCTCGCATCATCGCCCCCGAGGAGCACGCGGACCCGGTGGCCGTCCGGGTGGCGGAGCGGACCAAGATCCGGCGGCGCCGAATCCGCGCGCTCGCAGGGAAGCATGGCCTCGCCCACGCCGACACCGCCGAGCGCGTCGGCGCGCGGATCGACCGGCTGAGCCGCGCCTACCCCGACGTCCGGCCGGTCGACCCGGCCCGCCTTCGGGCCGGTGACCCCGCGGCGGTGGCGGCCGCCGGCGCCATCCTCGAGCGGGTCGTCGGCACCGAGGACTTCGTCGCCGTCCGCTACCTGCAGGCGGGCGTGGTCGCCGGCCGGGCCGTCGCCCGGGTCAGCATCCGCGACCGGCTGAACCGGGTGGTGGGCTACGGCACGGGCTCGCTGGTGTCGCCCGAGCTGTTGCTCACCAACCACCACGTCCTCCCGGACGCCGAGGTCGCGGCGCGCAGCGTCGTCGAGTTCGACTACGAGGACGGCCTCGACGGGCGGCCGCTCACCCCCGCGCAGTTCGGCCTCGACCCGCAGGGCCTGTTCCTGGCCGACGAGGACCTCGACTACGCGCTGGTGGCGGTGCGCGCCACCCCGGGCGACCTGGCCCGGTTCGGGTGCAACCGCCTCATCGAGGCCCAGGGCAAGGCCATCGTGGGCGACTTCGTCACGATCATCCAGCACCCGGGGGGCGAGCGGAAGCAGGTCGCGCTGCGCGACAACCGCATCGTCGACGTGCTCGACGACCACCTCCACTACGCGGCCGACACCGAGCCGGGCTCGTCGGGCTCGCTGGTGTTCAACGACCAGTGGGAGGTCGTCGCGCTGCACCACGCCAGCGTCCCCGCCCCCGACGGCAGCGAGCTGGGCGACTTCGTCAACGAGGGCATCCGGGCGAGCCGGCTGGTCGCCCACGTCCGCGCCCGGCCGCTGTCCGTCGCCGGGCGGGCCCTGGTCGACGGCATGTTCGCCGGGCCCGCAGGCGCCGGCGGCCCGGCGGTGCCGCGCCCGGAGGCCATCGCCATCGACCCCGACTACGCGAACCGCGCCGGGTACGACGAGCGGTTCCTCGGCGAGGGCCCCCATCGGGTCCCCCTGCCGGCGCTGCCGCCCGACCTCGTCGCGGCCGCGGCGGTGAACGCGACGCCCACCCGGGAGCCGGCGTACGTGCTCGACTACCACCACTTCAGCGTCGCGATGAACCGGCTGCGGCGGCTGGCCTTCTACACGGCGGTGAACATCGACGGTGCGACCAGCGTCCGGCTGAAGCGGGAGAGGGACCGGTGGACCGTCGATCCCCGGGTCCCCGCCGACCAGCAGACCGACGAGGACGTGTACCGCAACAACCCGCTCGACCGGGGCCACCTGGTCCGCCGGCTCGACCCGGCCTGGGGCGCCGGACGGGACGTGGCCAAGGCGGGAAACGACGACACGTTCCACTTCACCAACTGCACGCCCCAGCACGAGGACTTCAATCAGAACCAGACGACCTGGGCGGGCCTGGAGGACCACATCCTCGAGAACGCCGACAACCGCGACCTCCGGGTCACGGTGCTGACCGGGCCGGTGCTCGCCGACGACGACGACGCCTACCGGGGCATCCTGCTCCCTCGCCAGTACTGGAAGGTGGTGGCGATGGTGAAGGCCGACGGCAGCCTGTCGGCTACCGGCTACCTGCTCAGCCAGGCGGCCCTGATCGCCGGCCTCGAGGCGGCCCGGGCGGACTTCTCCTACGGCGCCTACCGGACGTTCCAGGTCCGGGTGGCCGACGTCGAGCGCCTGACCCGGCTGTCGTTCGGGTCGCTGCCCGCGGCCGACCCGCTGGGCCGGCTGGAGGCGGCCGCGATCGCCCCGATCGAGATCGACGACTACGACCGGATCACGCTCTGACGGCGGGCCCGCCCGGCGACCGCCCCGCCCGGGCCCGGGCGAGCACCGGGTCGAACCGGGCCTCCCCGCCGTCCATGTCGACGATCAGCGACGGCCGCACCCCGAACACGGCATCGGAGTCGAGGTAGTCGCTGGCCCGGTCGAACACGTGGGTGATCAGCGGCTCGTATCCCGGCGCCGTGATGAGGAAGTGGATGTGGCCGGGCCGCCAGTTGTGGCGCCCGGTCGCCCGCAGCAGCTCGCCGACCGGGCCGTCGGCCGGGATCGGGTAGGCCGCCGGCCGCACCGTGTCGAACTCGTACCGGCCGTCGTCGCCGGTGGTGAACACGCCCCGCATGTTCATCGCCGGCTGCCCGTCGTCCTGCACGTCGTACAGCCCGTTCGGGGCGGTCTGCCACACGTCGAGGCAGGCTCCGGCGACGGGGGCCCCGGCGGTGTCCCGCACCGTGCCGTGGACGGTGAGCGGCTCGCCGCCGACGTCGCGGTCGACGATGGTCGAGCCGAGCGGCCGCGGCGGCGCGCCCTCGACGTGGAACGGCCCGAACACCGTCGGCTCGGTGGCGCCCGGGGTCGGGGCCTGACCGGTCATCTCCACGAGCATCGACACGCCGAGCACGTCGCTGAGCAGGATCACCTCCTGGCGGCGGTCGTCGCACATCTGCCCGACCCGGGTGAGGAAGTCGACGCCGGCGAACCACTCGTCCCGGGTGAGGCCCACCTCGGTGACGAACGCGTGCAGGTGCTTCACCGCGGCCTGCACGATCTCGGCCAGCCGCGCGTCGTCGGCGCCCTCGACGCTGGCCTGCACCTGGGCCAGGTGCTCCTCGGGTGTCACCTTCCGGCCCATCGGCTACCTCCCCTGTCCGGCCGCCTCGACGACCATCGCGATGCCCTGCCCCACGCCGATGCACATGGCCGCCAGCCCCCACCGCCCGCCGCGCCGGTGCAGCTCGTGCACGAGCGTGGTCGTGATCCGGGCGCCTGACGCCCCGATCGGATGGCCGAGGGCGATGGCGCCGCCGTTGGGATTGACGATCGACCGGTCGAGATCCGGCCACTCCGCCAGGCACGCCAGCGCCTGGGCGGCGAACGCCTCGTTCAGCTCGACCACGGCGAGGTCGCCCCAGCCGATGCCGGCGCGCTTCAGCGCCACCGCGGCGGCCTCCACCGGGCCGATGCCGTAGAGGTGGGGGTCGACCGCCGCGACCGCCCGGGACGCGATGCGGGCCAGCGGCGGAGCGCCCACCTCGGCGGCGGCCCGCTCCCCCGCCAGCAGCACCACCGCGGCGCCGTCGTTCATCGGCGACGAGTTCCCGGCGGTCACCGTTCCCCCCGCACGGAACGCCGGCCGCAGGCGGGCCAGGGCGTCGAGGCTCGTGCCGTCCCGCACCGACTCGTCCCGGTCGAGGTCGGCCCCGGGCACGGGCACGACCTCGCCCGCGAAGCGCCCCGCCCGCCACGCGGCGGCGGCCCGCTGGTGGCTGCGAAGAGCGAAGGCGTCCTGGACCGGGCGGGCGATGCCGTACCGCTCGGCCAGGATCTCGGCACCCTCGCCGAGCGGCACCGTCCACGCCTCGGGCATCCGCGGGTTCACCAGCCGCCAGCCCAGCGTCGTCGAGTGCATCGTCCGGTCGCCACGGTCCCAGGGGCGCTCGGGCTTGGCCACCACCCAGGGAGCGCGGCTCATCGACTCGACGCCGCCCGCGAGGCACACGTCGGCGTCGCCGGTCGCGATCTCGCGGCTGGCCGCGGCGACGGCCTCCAGGCCCGAGCCGCAGAGGCGGTTCTCGGTCACCCCCGGCACGGACGTCGGCAGGCCGGCCAGCAGGGCGATCATCCGCCCGACGTTGCGGTTCTCCTCCCCTGCCCCGTTGCCGTTGCCGACGTGGACGTCGTCGATGCGGGCCGGGTCGAGGTCCGGCACACGGGACAGCAGGCCCCGGACGGCCGCGGCGCCGAGGTCGTCGGGCCGCACGTGGGCGAGGCCGCCACCGATCCGGCCCACAGGCGTCCGCACGGCGTCGAGGACGTACACCGACCGGGTCATGCCGGCTCCTCAGGCGGGACGAGGCGGCGGCGCACCGGGAAGAACTGCATCGGTCGCCAGCGCTGCAGCAGCCCGTAGATCCCGCGCGGGGCGATCACCGCCATGCCCGCGGCGACCGTGCCCAGGATGATGAACCGCCACGAGTCCGCGTCGGTGAGCTGCTCGTCGATGAACCAGTAGACGAGCACGCCGATGATCGGTCCGGTAGTGCTGCCCACTCCCCCGATCACCGCGATGAAGATCACCAGCGCGGTCCAGCGCAGCACGCTGAAGGCGGAGTCGGCCCGGGCGGACGGGCTGTTGAGCAGGATCACGGCCCCGGTCGCGCCGGTCCAGAAGGCGGCCACCACCCACACGACGAGCCGGGTCCGGGTGACGTCGACCCCGAGGGCCCGGGCGCCGTCCTCGCTGTCGCGGACGGCTCGCAGCCCGAGACCGAGCCGCGACCGGAGCACGAGCACGACGATCGCGGTGGCCCCCACGGCGAGCCCTACGGCGAGCCAGTAGGTGATGTCGTCGCGGGCGTCGCGCGAGTAGCCCCCGAGCGACGCCCGGGTGAGGCTGCGGACGTCGCCGCCGGCCAGCGAGTCGCTCTCCAGCACCAGGAGGCGGACCACCTCGGCGATCACCCAGGTACCGACGGCGAAGTAGCCGCCCTTGAGCCGGAACGCGAAGAGGGCCACGGGGATCGACAGGGCGGCGGCCACGGCACCCGCCAGCGCGACCGACAGGTACGGGTCGATGCCGCGGTCCTCGGCGAGGGTCAGCAACGAGTAGACGCCGATGCCGACGAACATCTGCTGGCCGATGGAGACGAGGCCGGCGAAGCCGGCGAGCAGGTTCCACATCTGGGCGAGCGACAGGTAGATCAGCACGACGACGAGCGGGGTCTGCAGGGTGCGGTCGGTGTCCCAGAGCGGCAGGGCGACCAGGGCGACGACCACGGCCCCGAACACGGCGAGGCCGGCGGTCGACTCCGGGGTCGACCGGCTGATGCGGTGGCTCATGGTTCGCTCGCTCCGCTCGCTCACGCCCGCCCCCTGCGCCCGAAGAGGCCCTGGGGCCGGAGCGCCAGGACGGTGAGGAAGACCAGGTGCCCGTACAGCACCCCCGACAGCAGGTCGTAGCGGACATCGATCTGGCTGCCGAGCGCCTGGGCCACGCCCAGCACGAGACCGCCCACCAGCGTGCCCCACAGCGAGCCCAGCCCGCCGATGACCACCGCCTCGAAGCCGAAGAGCAGCAGCACGGGGCCGTCGGCGGGCCCGAACGTCTGGCGGATGCCCAGGAACACCCCGGCGAGCGCGGCGGTGGCGAACGCGATCGCCATCACCCGGGCGTAGATGCGACGGTGGTCGATGCCCATGAGCCGGGCCGTGTCCGGGTCGTCGGCCGTGGCCCGGAACGCCCGGCCCGCCCGGGTCCGCGACAGTACGAGCTGCAGCGCCACCAGCACGGCGACGGCGGTGGCGAGCGTGAGCAACGGGAGCCAGCCGACGGCGATGTCGTCCGTGAGCTGGATGCTGCGGGTCTCGACGGTCCCGGCGTCGAGGCCGCGGGAGTCGGCGCTGTAGTGCTCGAGCAACGCGTTCTGGATGACGACCCCCAGCCCGAAGGTCACCAGGATGGCGGGCAGCGGGTCCGGACCGATCGTGCGGTCGAACACGACCCGCTGGGCGACGTAGCCGAGGGCCGCCATGACCGGCACGACGACGAGCAGGGCGACGAACGGGTTGACGTCGAAGGTGGCGGTGGTCGACACCGCCAGGTAGGCCCCGAGGACGGCCAGGTCGCCGTGGGCCAGGTTGACGAACCGCATGACGCCGAAGGCCATCGACAGGCCGGTGGCGAACAGCGCGTACAGCCCGCCGAGCAGCAGGCCCTGGACGGCGGCGTTGACCCAGTTCACCGCGGCACCCTTCGGGAACCGCACCGGGCGTGCCCGGCACGTCGGGCCGAGTCGGGCGGCGTGCTCATGAGGCGCTCGCTCCGCTCGCTCGCGTCGTCGTCCGCCCGAAGTAGGCCGCGGTGATCGCCTCGCGCGTGACGGCGCCGGGTGCGCCGGTGAGCGACACCCGGCCCTCCAGCAGGCAGACCAGCCGGTCGGCCACGGCCAGCGCCTGGCTGATGTCCTGCTCCACGATCAGCACGGTCGTTCCCCCCTCGGTCACGCCCGGCAGCGCGTCGTAGAGACGCCGCACGACGACGGGCGCCAGCCCGAGCGAGACCTCGTCGAACAGCACGAGCCGGGGGTTGCTCATCAGGGCCCGCCCGATGGCGACCGCCTGGCTCTCCCCGCCGGACAGCACGCCGGCCGGCCGGGCCAGCAGCGGCTCGATGACCGGCAGCACCTCGAGCACCCGCTCGACGCTCCACCGCCCGGGACGGCGGCTGTGGGCACCGACCAGGAGGTTCTCCTCGACGCTCAGGCTCGGGAACAGGAGGCGGCCCTCGGGGACGAGGGCGATGCCCTCGGCCACGCGCCGGTGTGCGGGCACGGCGAGGAGGTCCGTGCCGGCGAATCGCACCGTCCCGGCCGTGGCGGTGACCAGACCGGCGAGCGCTCGCAGCAACGTGCTCTTGCCGGCGCCGTTGGCCCCGATGACCGCCACGGTCTCGCCCTCGGCCACGCGCAGGTCGACGGCGAACAGCGCCTGGAACGCGCCGTAGCCGGCGGACAGGCCGCGCACGTCGAGCAGCGGTGCGGTGTGCGGGGCCGGCTCGGTCACCCGGGCGCCACCCCCATGTACACCTCCTGCACTGCGGGGCTGGCCATGACCTCCTGCGGGTCGCCCTCGGCGATCTTGCGGCCGAAGCTCATCGCCACCATGCGGTCGACCACCGCGAGGAGGGCGTGCACGACGTGCTCGATCCACACGATCGTGGTCCCCTCCGCGCGCATGGCGGCGATGTCCTCGACGAGCTCGAGCACCTCGGCGTCGGTCAGGCCGCCGGCGATCTCGTCGAGGAGCAGCACCCGGGGCCGGGTGGCGAGCGCGCGTGCCAGCTCCAGCCGCTTGCGCGACAGCAGCCCGAGCGTGCCGGCCCGGTCGTTGGCCCGGCCCGAGAGGTGGGCCCGCTCGAGGGCGGCGACTGCCAGCGGCACGGCATCCCTCTCCCGCACCGGCGGGCCGGCCCCGAAGACGGCCGCCACGAGGACGTTCTCGAAGACGGTCATCGCCTCGAACGGCCGCGGGACCTGCGACGTGCGCGCCAGGCCGGCGCGGCACCGGCGGTCGGCCCGCTGGCGGGTCACGTCGGCGCCGGCGAAGACGATCGTGCCCGCGTCCGGGTACAAGTCACCGGCGATCAGGTTGAGCAGCGTCGTCTTCCCGGCGCCGTTGGGCCCCACGATGCCGAGCGCGTCGCCCTCGGCCACCGCGACCGACAGGTCGTCGATGACCCTCACCCCGAACGACTTCGACACCGACCGGACGTCGAGCAGGGCGCGGTCGGACCGCTCGTCGTGGACCTCGCTGCGCCCGGTCATCCGATCGGCTGGATCTGCCCGTCGACCGGCAGGTCGGGGAGCTGCTCGTTGACGTTGATCGCCAGCTCGAGCGGGTACTGCTGCCCCGCCACCCACTGGCCGGCGACCAGCGGGGTCTTCGAGACGTGGGGGACGGGGCCGGCGCCGAAGTCGATCGGGCCCACGACAGTGGCCAGGTTGGTGGCGTCCAGGGCCTCGCTGACGGCGTCGACGTCGGCCGACCCCGCCCGCTTGAGCGCGTCGAGGGCGACCTCGAACAGCGCGTGGGCGAAGCCGAGCGGCTGCGTGGGCTGGTTGCCGGTCTCCTCCTCGAAGGCGGCCGCCAGCTCGGCGGCGGTCTGGCTGGTGAGCGACGACGTGAACGGGTGCCGCTCGGTCCACCAGATCTCCGTGCTCAGCCCCTCGCCCCGGGGGAACGACTCGACCGCGCTCGGGAACAGCAGCGCCTTGGCGACCGTGACGACCGGCGGCGAGTAGCCCTGCTGGAGGGCCTGGCTCTGGAAGTTCGCGAACGTCGGTGGCGGCACGACGCCCGACACGATCGTGACGCCGGCGGCCCGGAACTGGTCGATCTGCGAGCTGAAGTCCTGCGTGTCGAGCGGGAACCGGCCGGGGTCGACGACCGTGAACCCGGCGGCCTCCAGCGCCGGGGGGAAGCCGGTGTTCTCGTCGCCCCAGGCGTTGCCGTCGGGGTCGTTGGGCCACAGACCACCCATCACCTTGGGGACGCCCGCCTGCTCCCAGAGGGCGACGAAGTTCTCGATCACGTCCTCGAGGCCCCAGAAGAAGTGCCAGTTGTACGCGGAGGCCTGCGGTGGCTCGTCGACGTCGGGCCCCAGCTCCCCCCCGGTCCCCAGGTAGTGCGGCTGCCACGGCGCCACGGTCGAGATGCACGGGACCTCGCCCAGGTCGCAGGCGCTGGCCACCGGGACGGTCGTGTCGGGTGTCGACGACACGAGCATCAGGTCGATGCCCTCGCTGATCAGCTCCTGTGCCACCTCGCCAGCCCGGCCGGCGTCCGACTCGCTGTCGCGGTCGACGATCTCGATCGACTCGCCGTAGCGGTCCTGCATGGACGCGAGCACGAAGGCGTCGGCCTCCCCGAACGGCGCCAGCGCGCCGGAGCGGGGCGTGACGTAGCCGATGCGGGCCGACGGGATGTCCCCGCTCCCGCCGCCGGCGCTTCCTCCGTCCCCGCCCGAGTCGTCGTCGTCGCCGCAACCGGCGAGCAGGCCGCCACCGAGGCCGACGGCCGCAGCGCCCTGTAGGAAGCCGCGGCGCGAGAGCGTGGGCGTTCTCCGCTTCTGTCTGGACATGGTGCCCCCCATTGGTGCTGTCACTGCTGCGATCTGGTGGCCGACGGGCGCCGTCCCGCGTAGGCGTCGTCGAGCATGCGGCGGATGCCCTCCGCCTCGGGTGGCCGCACGTTGCCGGCGGCCTCGGCGACGACGCGGTCGGTCGCCTCGTCCAGCCCCGCGGCCGGCATGCCGAGGGCCGCGAGGCTCGTCGGCGCGCCGATGGCGGCGGTGAGGTCGTGAAGCGCCCCCGGGGCGTCGTCGGTGCCGAGCGCGCCCTCGATCGCCCGCAGCGCGTCGGGCACCGCCGGCGCGTTGTAGGCGAGCGCATGGCCGAGCACGACGGCGTGGGTCTGGGCGTGATCGAGGCCGAACATCCCCCCGAGCACGTGGCAGGTTCGGTGGTGCAGCGCGGTGCCCGCGGCGGCGAGCGCCGCGCCGCCCAGGTACGCCCCGTACAGGGTCTCGGTCCGGGCCGGGAGGTCGCCGGGGGCGGCGCAGATCGTAGGAAGGGAGTGGTGCAGCGCCCGGATCCCCTCGAGAGCCATCAGCCAGGCGACCGGGTTCGCGCGCGGCCCGTAGAGGGCCTCGACGCAATGGGCCAGGGCGTTCATGCCCGAGGGCCCGGCGACCCGGGGCGGCAGGCTGAGCGTGAGCTCGGGGTCGTACACCACGACCTCGGGCTTCACCCGGGGATCGCTGCCGGTGCGCTTGTGGTCGCCCTCGGTCAGCCCCCAGATGGCTGTCATCTCCGAGCCGGCGTAGGTGGTGGGGACCGCCACGGTGCGGACGTCGCGGTCGAGCGCGACGGCCTTGCCGAAGCCGATGGCCGAGCCGCCCCCGACGGCCAGCACCGCGTCGACCTTCAGATCGTCGGCAAGGGCACGGGCGTCGGCGGCCCGCTCCACCGGGACGTGCTGGGCGACCTCGCCGAAGTGACCGACGACGCGGGGGCCGACCAGGTCGCGGACCGCGCCCGCCCGACCGCCGGCGACGAGCAGCACCCTCTCGGCGCCGAGCGCGTCGAGCTCGTCCGGAAGAGCGCGGAGGGCCCCGGCGCCGAAGACCACCCGCCCCGGCAGCGCGTCGTAGGTGAACGCCCTCATGCCGCCCGGCCCGCGCCGGCCACCAGCCGCCGGAGGGCGCCCAGCTCGGCGTCCGTCGGCGCCTCGGTCTCGGCCACGTCGGCGGCGACGGCGAGGTCCCACCCGGTGGCCGCCCGGGCCTGGTCGGCGGTCGAGCCAGGATGGAGCGCGGTGAGCACCAGCTCGTCGCGCTCGGGGTCGCGCCCGAGCACACCGATGTCGGTGATCACCGTCGCGACCCGGTCGCCGAGGGAGGTGCGGAACCCGACCCGCTCGACGAGGGCGCGGGGGCTGTGGCGCATGATGACGACCACCCGCCCGCTCGACCGGGCGATCTCGGGCGCGCCGCCCGCTCCCGGGAGCCGGACCCGGGGTGTCTCGTAGGGCCCGATGACGGTCGTGTTGATGTCGCCCCGGCGGTCGAGCTCGGCCGCCCCGAGGAAGCCGACGTCGATGCGGCCGGGCTGCAGCCAGTAGTTGAAGATCTCGGGCACCGACACGACCGCGTCCGCCGTCTCGGCCAGCTCGCCGTCGCCGATCGAGAGGGGGATCTCCCGCGGCTTCGAGCCGATCGTGCCCGACTCGTACACGAGCACCAGCCCGGGGGCGTGGGTGCGCCGGGCGAGGTTGGCGGCCAGCGACGGCATGCCGATGCCGACGAAGCACACCTCGCCGTCGGCGAGGTGGCGCGCCGCCGCGACCGTCATCATCTCGTCCGCCGTCCAGCCCCCGTCGCTCAACCGCTCGTCTCCCCGTCGAGCCACGGGTAGCGGGCGGTGTCCTGGCCGGCGTAGTCCGGGTCGAGGTAGATGAACACCCGCTGGAAGAGGAAGTCGCGGATCTCGAACACGTCGCACCAGCGGCCCGCACCCCAGTCGGGGACCCCCGCCCGCCAGGAGCCGTCGCGGTGCTCGCCGTGGCTGGTGCCCTCGCACACCAGGAGGTCGGAGCCCGAGAAGACCCAGTTGAACTCGGCGTAGTGGTGCTCGATGCTCTTCAGCGTCCCGCCGACGTCGCCGAAGAGCTTGCCGATCTGCTCCTTGCCCGAGGCCACGCCCCACTTGGGGAAGTAGACCTGCGCGTCGTCGGCGAACAGGTCGAGGATGCCCCGGCCGTCCGAGGTCTTGCCGCCCCGGTCGAAGGCCTTGAGGTACTCGATCGCCACGCTCTTGCGCTGCTCGTCGGTCATGGTCCGGGTTGCGATGGCCATTGGTCCCCCCTCTCGTCATGCCGTGGTCGGTACGAAGCCGGTCACGTGCTCCTGCATCCACTCGCGGAACGTGGTGCGGTCCCGGCTGATGCCGTCCCAGGCGGTGTAGGCCGCGTTGTCTCGCACCGAGTAGCCGTGGGCGTAGCTGGGCGCCGCGCCCCCTGGCACCACGGCGACCGCGCCGACCACCCACGACGGCAGCACGACCGCTCCCGGCCGGTCGTCGAGCTCGTCGACGACCTCCTCCACCGTGACGATCGAGCGCCGGGCCGCCAGCACCGCCTCCTTCTGGATGCCGGTGATGCCCCACAGCTGCACGGTGCCGGCGCGGTCGGCGCGCTGGGCGTGGATGATCGTGACGTCGGGTCGCAGCGCAGCGACCGCGGTGAGCTGCTCGCCGGTGAACGGGCAGGTGATGGCGGCGACGTTGGCGGTGCAGTCCGGGAGGTCGGTGCCGGCGTAGCCCCGTAGCACGGCGAACGGGAGCCCCGACGCCCCGGCGGCGTAGCGGTTGGCCATGCCTGCGTGGCTGTGCTCCTCCAGCTCCAGCGGGCGCGGCCAGCCGTTCTCGACGGCGTCACGGAACCGGTGGAGCGAGCCGACGCCGGGGTTGCCGCCCCACGAGAACACCAGCTTGCGGGCGCAGCCCATGCCGATGAGCTGGTCGTAGACGATGTCGGGGGTCATCCGGACGAGCGTCAGGTCGCGCCGGCCCTGGCGGATGATCTCGTGCCCGGCGGCGTGGGGGATGAGGTGGGTGAACCCCTCGAGGGCCACGACGTCGCCGTCGTGCACGAGGGTCGCCACCGCGTCGTGCAGCGTGGTGATGGCGGCCACGCATCACCCCCGCGGGTACCACGGCGGGATGTCGGCGTCGACGTTGACCCACACCGACTTGGAGTCGGTGTAGCCCCGCATGGCCTCGAACCCCATCTCCCGCCCGTAGCCCGACTGGCCGACGCCCCCGAACGGCGATCCGGGGCCGACCCGCTTGTAGCAGTTGACCCACACCATGCCGGCGCGGAACGCCCGGGCCAGCCGGTGGGCGCGGGACAGGTCGCGGGTCCAGAGCCCGGCGCCGAGCCCGTAGTCGGTGCTGTTGGCGACCGCGACCGCCTCGTCGTCGCTCGTGAACGTCGACACGGTGACGAACGGGCCGAAGACCTCCTCGCGGCACACCCGGGCGGCGGGATCGGCCCGGACGACGGTGGGCAGGACGTAGCAGCCGCGGGCCAGCGCGGGGTCGTCGGGCGCCGCGCCCCCGACCAGCACCTCGCCGCCCTCGTCCTCGGCGACCTTGACGTACGACAGCACCCGGTCACGGTGCTCGGGCGAGGTCAGCGGGCCCATCTCGGTGCCCGGCGCCAGCGGGTCGCCGACGCGCAGCGACCGGGTCAGGTCGAGGAACCGGTCGAGGAACGCGTCGGCGATCGCCTCGTGGAGCACCAGCCGCGACCCGGCGATGCAGGCCTGGCCCTGGTTGTGGAAGATGGCGAAGGCCGAGCCGTTGACCGCGGCGTCGAGGTCGGCGTCGGCGAAGACGACGTTGGCGCCCTTGCCCCCCAGCTCCAGCTGCAGCCGCTTGAGGTTGCCCGCCGACGCCTCGACGACGGTCCGGCCGGTGCGGGTGGAACCGGTGAAGCTCACCTTGCCGATGCCGGGGTGGGCGGCGATGCGGGCGCCCGCGTCGTGGCCGTAGCCGGGCACGACGTTGACCACGCCCGGCGGAACGCCGACCTCGACCATCAGCTCGCACAGCCGCAGGGTCGACAGCGGCACGATCTCCGACGGCTTCATCACCGCGGTGTTGCCGGCGGCGAGCGCCGGCCCGAGCTTCCAGCTGGTGAACATGAGCGGGAAGTTCCAGGGCACGATCTGCCCGACGACCCCGATCGGCTCGGGGATGACGTAGTTGAGGAAGCCGCCGTCGACCGGGACCACCGATCCCTCCAGCTTGTCGGCCATGCCGCCGAAGTAGCGGTATGTGGCGGCGGTGCGGGGGACGTCGAGCAGGGACGTGTCCTTCAGCGGGTGGCCGGTGTCGGTCGACTCGAGCCGGGCCAGCTCGTCGGCGTGGGACTCGACGGCGTCGGCCAGCCGCAGCAGGAGCCGGCCCCGTTCGGCGGCCGGCGTGGCCGCCCAGGCGGGGAAGGCCCGCTGGGCGGCGTCGACGGCGAGGTCGACGTCGGCGGCCCGGGCCTCAGCCACGTCGGCCAGCAGCGTCCCGTCGTGGGGGTTGCGGACCTCGATGGTGCCGCCGCCGACGGCGTCGACGAACTCGCCCCCGATGAACAGCCGGGACTGCACGTTCGGGCCTGTCAGAACTGGACGGCCGTCTTGGGGGCCTTGCCCTGGGCGATGAGGTCGGGCAGGGCGGGCGAGCCGTTCTCCCACACCAGCAGCATCGCCCGCTTGGGCGAGTAGCCCTGGTGGCGGATGTCGGCCGGCATGGCGGCGACGTCCCCGGGCTTCATGACAACGTTGGCCCGGGGGGCGCCGGTCTCGCGGTCCTCGACCTTCCAGTGGATGACGTCGGAGAGCTGCACGAACCATTCGACCCGGTCGTTGCCGTGGATGATCGGCAGGATGAACTCCTCGGTGGTCGGGCAGTACAGGCTGTCCTTGCACACCGACACCACCGACGGGTTCCAGGTGACGTCGCTGCGCGACAGGTAGGCGAACAGGTTGAAGGCGGCGACCTCCTCCTCGTAGCCGGGCTGGGCCTCCACGGTGGGCTCGTCCTGGGGGACGTCGGCGAACATGCGGTTGATCGGGTGGCCGGTCTCGTCGCTGCGCAGCGGCTCGTCGCCGGGCACGCCCACCATCCGCCGGGCGGTGACCCGGGTGCGAGTGACCGCGGCCAGGTTGTCGCCGCGCTTCTCGCCGTAGGGCGAGCCGGTCTCCTGCGGGGCGGCGAAGGGGTCGAAGCCGTCGTTGGTCCAGTCGGCGAGCATGGCCTTGAACGTGGCCATGATCAGCTCGTGATCGAAGTTCTCCTGATGGTCGAGCTCGGCCTTGCGGTAGGCGTCGTTGTAGCGGCCGGCGAACAGGTCGACGTTGCCGTAGTGGTTCATCGTCCCGATCACGGCGTCGAAGTTGACGATGCCGTAGAAGAAGTTCCACGCGACGTCGCGCATGAGCGCCTTGAGGAAGACTTCGACGGACATGACGTGGCGGCCGGTGGGCCAGTCGATGTGGGCGAAGTGCTCGTCGCGGCGGAAGGTGAAGCCGCCGAGCCGGAACTCGGTGTAGCCGTGCTCGTTGCGCTCGCCGGCCTCGACGGGGATGGCGGTGGTGGCGGTCATTCCTGGACCTCGCTCCGCTCGGTCATGGGTGTCTCCTCGTCGTCGTGCGTCAGGCGGTCTGGCAGATGTCGGCCCACCGGTAGACGGTGTCGGGGCCCTCGATGGTCTGGAGCAGGATCACGCTCGGCCGGTCGGCATGGAACCGGTAGCACCGCCCGGCGGGCAGCAGCACCATGTGGCCGCGCCCGGCGGTGATGCGGCCCATGGCGGTGCCGGCGGGCTCGCCGTCGACGGCGACCGAGCCGGGGGCGTCGGCGTCGACGTGCGGCTCGTCGGGGTCGAGCAGCTCGACCAAAACCTCACCGTCGACGACCAGGGCGAACTCGTCGTGGGACGCCGACCGCCAGCCGGAGGTGCCTTCGGCGCGGATGACCTCGAGCACGTACTCCATGTTCTTGGCCACGGCGACCTTCTCCCACGGCGCGGCGTTGCTGGCCACGTCGAACATGTTGGAGAAGACGTAGTTCCTCGGGTCGTCGTTGATGATCTCGACGCCACCCTTGTCGTAGCTGTCGAGCGACGAGAACGCCGTCGTGTACGTCGCCATCTGCCCCTCCCTTGCTGCGCATGTGTCCACAGCATGCGTTCGCAGCATCTGTTCGCATAGCGCACTATCGTTCGCACTGTGAACACCTGGACACTTGCGTAGCGTGTGGGGCATGTCAAGGGTGGACTTCGTCCAGTCGCTCGAGCGGGGGCTTGCCGTGATCCGGAGCTTCGACGCCGACCACCCGGAGCTCACCCTCAGCGAGGTGGCGAGCCGCACCGGGCTGACCCGGGCGACCGCGCGCCGGCTGCTCCTGACGCTCGCCGAGCTCGGCTACGTCTCGACCAACGGCCGGCGCTTCTCGCTCACGCCGCGGGTGCTCGACGTCGGGTACGCGTACCTGTCGTCGCTGAACGTGCAGCAGATCGCCCAGCCCTACCTCGAGGCGCTGTCCGAGCGGGTCCACGAGTCGGTCTCGGTCACGGTCCTCGACGGGGCCGACATCGTGTACGTCGCCCGCGTGCCGACGAAGCGGATCATGACCATCTCCCTCGGCCTGGGCAGCCGGCTGCCCGCCTACTGCACCTCCATGGGGCGGGTCCTGCTGGCCGAGTTGGCGACCGACGACCTCGGCGACGCCCTGCCCGCCCGCCTCGAGCGGCACACCGAGCACACGATCACCTCGCCCGCCGACCTCGCGGTGGCCCTGAAGCAGGTCCGCGCCCAGGGCTGGGCGCTCGTGGACCAGGAGCTGGAGATCGGCCTGCGGTCGGTCGCCGCGCCGCTGCGCGACGGCTCGGGCCGGGCGCTGGCGGCGATGAACATCTCGACCCAGGTGACCCGCACTCCCGTCGAGCAGATCCACGACCAGCTCGTGCCCGACCTGGTCGCCACCGCGGGCCGGATCAGCGAGGCCCTCGCCAAGCGATGACCACGGTCGGCGCCGGCGACGCGGTCTGGGCCCGGGTCCAGCGCCTCGCCGACCGGCTGCGGGCCGCCGGCGGCGACGTCGCCCTGTCGGAGCTGCTCGACGCCGCCGAGGCCCTCCGCCACGTCGACCTCGCGGACCGGGAGCAGCTGCGGACCGCCCTGCGGTCGACGCTGGTCAAGCACGCCCACGAGCTGGACCGGTTCGACGCCCTGTTCGACCGCTGCTTCCCCGCCCGGCCCCCGACCGGCGGCGACGAGCCGCCGGAAGTGGCCGCGCCCGACCGTCAGGTCGCGCCGGCCGCCGGCCCGGAGCTGGGAGAGCGGGTGCGCGCCGCCGTCGACCACGGCACCGAGCAGGATCTGCGGGTACTCGCCGAGGAGGCCGTCGCCCGGCACGCCGGCTTCGAGCAGGGCACCCGCACCGAGCGCTACCACGTCTACCGGGTGCTCCGGGCGGTCGAGCTGGCCCACCTGCTCCACGACGCCCTCCGCCGGGCCCGCGAACGGGGCGACGACCTGTCCCGCGCCGAGGTCACCGCCCGCATCGAGGCCCTCCGCCGCCTCGTCACCGAGCAGGTGCGGGCCCGGCTCGCGGTCGAGGCCGGCGAGCCCGGCGCCGCCCCGCTCACCAGCCCGTACGACGTCGAGCTGGCCCGGGCGACCGCCACCCAGCTCGCCGAGGTCCGCACCGCCGTCCGCCCGCTCGCCCGCCGGCTCGCGGCCCGCCTGCGGCGCCGCCGCCAGAGCCTCCGGTCCGGCGTCGTGGACATGAAGCGCACCGCACGCCGGTCGGTGGCCACCGGCGGCGTGCCGCTCGACGTCGCCTTCCGCCGGCCGCACGCCCACAAGCCCGAGGTCTTCACGCTGTGCGACGTGTCCGGCTCGGTGGCCGACTTCGCGGGCTTCACGCTCACGCTCATCTCGGCCCTGGCCGACGAGCTGGCCCGGACCCGGTCGTTCGCGTTCGTCGACGCGGTCGACGAGATCACCGACGTGGTCGAGAGCGGCGACGGTGTGGTCGAGCCGTGGCAGATCCTGCAGCGCGGCCGGGTGATCGGCGCCGACGGACACTCCGACTACGGCGTCGTCCTCCGCGACTTCCGCGACCGCTACGGCCGGGGGCTCACCGACCGGTCGACCGTCATCGTCACCGGCGACGCTCGCAACAACTACCGGCCCACCGGCTGCGAGGCCCTCGCCGACATCGCCCACCGGGTGCGGGCGGTCTACTGGCTCAACCCCGAGCCCCGGGCGCAGTGGGACGTCACCGACTCGGTGCTGCACGCGTACGCCCCCCATTGCCGCGGCGTGTTCGAGGTCCGCACGCTGCGCCAGCTCGGCGACGCCGTGGAGCG
>JBKPHT010000154.1:0-15206 GCA_046730015.1 Actinomycetota bacterium | reverse complement strand
CGGCGGTGGCGGGGCGGGCGCTGCCCCCGGCGGGCACCACCAGGAGGTCGATGCCCCCGGGGTCTCCCACGAGATCGCAGGAGACCAGTCCCGGCGTCTCGGGCCCCGGCCCGGAGACTCCGGCGGGGGCGCTCGACCCGGTGCCCGCCAGCACGAGCGCCCCAGCGGCGTCACCGAACAGCACGGCGGTGGAGCGATCGTCGGGATCCGTGAAGCGCGTCAGTGTGTCGGCGCCCACCACGATGGCGGTGCGCGCCACGCCCTGGCCGATCATCGCCGCGGTGGTGGTGAGGGCGTAGACGAAGCCGGCGCAGGCGGCGTTGACGTCGAAGGCGCCGGCGGTGACGCCGAGTTCGGCGGCGACCGCGGCGGAGGTGGAAGGCAGGGGCCGGTCGGGCGTCGACGTGGCGACGACGACGACGCCGACCTCGGACGCTGCGAGCCCGGCCCGGTCGAGGGCCTGGCGGGCGGCGGCGACGGCGAGGCTGCCGGTCGTCTCGCCCGGCGCCGCCCAGCGCCGCTCCCGGATGCCGGTCCGCTCGACGATCCACTCGTCAGACGTGTCGAGGTGGGCCGCCAGGTCATGGTTGGTGACGCGGCGCGTGGGGAGCGCCAGTCCCCAGCCGGCGACGGCGACGCCGCCGGAGATCCCGGTGGTCGCGGTGACGACGGTCACTGGCGCACCCTTCGGGATGCGCGCAGTGACCGATCGGCCCTTCGGGCCGAGAAGGGCACTGTGTTCATGATTCGCTCGCTTCGCTCGCTCATGCCACGACACGCACCCAGGCGAGCGGCTGCTCGGCCCGGACGCGCTCGCCGGGCAGGGCCAGCAGGCCCATGAGGAACCCGGTGTGGGCGCTGGTGACGGTGACCTCGCCCCCGGTCACCTCGATGGCCCCGACCACCTGGCCGGCGTGGACGATCTCGCCTTCGGTCGTGACGACGTCCGGCGGGGCGGCGCGGAACACGCCGGCTGCCGGCGCCGCGATCAGGCGTTCGGGCACGTGCACCTCCTCGGCCGAGACGGCGGGGTCGTCGACCAGGTGGGGGGACTCGACGGCGGTCACCGGGCTGCTCCTGTCGGTGCGAGGGCGCCGGCCACGGGGGCGAGGTCGGCGGGGGTGGCGAGGGGGTGGACGGCCACGTCCGGGACGGTCCGCTTGGCCAGGCCGGCGAGCACCTTGCCCGGGCCGACCTCGACGAAGACGGTGGCCCCCGACGCCGCCAGCGTCCGCTGCGACTCGCGCCAGCGGACGGGCTGGACGAGGTGGCGGGTCAGCTGGTCGGGCCAGCAGTCCGGGTCGGTGTGGCCCAGGGCGTCGGTGTTGGCCACGATCGGCGCGGCCGGCTCCCGGAACGTGAGGGTCCCGAGCAGGGGCGCCAGCCCGGCGGCGGCGTCGGCCAGCAGCGGGGTGTGGAAGGCGTGGCCGACGTCGAGGGGCATGACCCGGCGGACGCCGAGGTCCTTGGCCCGCTCGGCGGCGGCGGCGAGCCCGTCGGGGGTGCCGGCGATGACGACCTGGCCGGGGGCGTTGTCGTTGGCGATCCAGGCGTCCGGGCCGCCAGCGCAAACCCGGGCGGCGGTGTCGAGGTCGGCGCCGACGAGGGCGGCCATCCGCCCGGGCCTGGTGTCGGCCGACTCCTGGGACAGGTCGGCCCGCCGGGCCGCGAGCCGGAGCCCGTCGGCCCGGTCGACGGCGCCCGCGGCGAGCAGGGCGGTGATCTGGCCGAGCGAGTGGCCGGCGAACGCGACCGGCGGCTCGTCGAGGGCGTCGGTCAGTGCCTGCCAGGCGACGAGCGAGGTGAGCAGCACCGCGAGCTGGCTGGCCCGGGTGGTGGCGAGCTCGTCGGCGTCGGCGTCGAGCAGCAGCCGGGCGAGGGGGCGGTCGAGGACCGATTCGGCCTCGGTCACCACGCGCCATGCGGGATGATCTGTCCAGTCCTGGCCGGCGCCGGGCGAAGCGGCGCCCTGACCAGGGAAGATCACGGCATACGGCACGAGGGTGTCCTCCAGCGGGGTCGGTGGGAGCGGGTGGGCTTCTGGGTCTGACCAGCCCGGGTCCCCGATGGTTACACGTGTCCGTGGAACGCTTCTACAATCGCGTCGAACTTAACGCGCTCGTCTCAGGGCCGAAACGGCGCGTTCGCGGTGTGACCGTGCCCAGTGTCGCGCGTCCCGGCCGCCCCGGGAACCCCGGCGGCCGGCCTGCCGCGGTGCGGCGATTGCAGCGATTCGTGGAATGCTCGTACAGCTATGTCGAGGTCGAGGCGCCCGGCCCAGGGGCGCACCACAGACGGGCCGCAGGGACCCGGTGAGCCGTCGGCAACCCGCTACCGGGCCGACGACCTGGCCGCCGAGGTCGGCATCAGCGTCCCGCTGCTCCGGTCGTACCAGTCCAAGCGCCTGCTGCCCCCGCCGCGCCACGAGGGTCGGGTCGCCTGGTACGGCCCCCACCACCGCGAGCGGCTGCTCCACATCCGACACCTCAAGGCGCGCGGCTACTCGCTGAGGATGATCGCCGAGGCCCTCGGCGACACCGACGCCACCCCGTGGACCGCCGACGAGCACGAGGTGCTGCGGCTCACCGAGGTCGCCGAGCGGAGCGGCGTCCCAGTGGCCGTGCTGCGGGCCCTCGAGGCCTCCGGTCTGCTGCGGCCCCACCACCTCGACGACGGCGACCGCTACAGCGACGCCGACGTCCGGTTCGTCCGCAACGTGCTCGCCCTGCTCGACGTCGGCCTGTCTCTCGACGACCTCATGCGTATCGCCCGCCAGCAGCTGGAGACCTCCGAGGCCCTCGGCCGCGACGTCATGGCCGCCTGGTCGCAGCTGGTCGGCGCCCGGCTCCGGCGGTCGCGGCGCGACGGGGCCACGGCGGGCGACCACGCGGCCCGGGTGGCGGGCTCGGTCCGGGCGCTCGCTGCCATCGTCGGCCAGTTGGTTGGCTACCGGGTCGAGCGGGCGGTGCTCGACGCCGCCCAGGCCGAGCTGGGCGCCGACGGCAACGAGGCCGAGCTCGAGGCGCTGGCCCGCCTCCTCGGGGCCCGCCCGTGAGCCACGGCCGCCGGTTCGCCCCCGAGCGGCTCGACGCGGTGCTGGCGGCCGAGACCCCCACCGTCGCCCTCGACGACCCCGGCACCGGCTGCACCCTGTGGCTCAAGCTGGAGTACCAGCTGCCCAGCGGCTCGACCAAGGACCGGCTGGCCGCCCACGTCCTGGCCAGGGCCGTGGCCGACGGCCGGGTCCATCCGGGCACCACGGTGGTCGAGGCGTCGAGCGGGTCGACGTCGATCGCGTTCGCGATGACCTGCGCGGCGCTGGGCGTCCGGTTCGTGGCCGTGCTGCCCGAGGGCGTGTCCAACGAGCGGCTGCTGATCATCCGCCGCTACGGCGGCGACGTCGCCCTGGTCCCAGCGGCGGGCGGGTTGTCCGGAGCCGTCGCGGAGACCGAGCGCCTCGCCGCCGCCGATCCCGACGTCTTCCTGCCCCGCCAGTTCACCAACCCGGAGAACGCGGCGGCCCACGAGACCCGGACCGGCCCCGCCCTGCTCGCCGCGGTCGCCGCCGCCGGGGCGACCCTCGACGGCTTCGTCGCCGCGGTGGGCACCGCCGGGACGCTGATGGGCGTCGGCCGGACCGTCCGGCGGGCCAACCCCGGGGCCGCGGTCGCCCGCGTGCTGGTCGCCGGCGAGACCGTCGACGCCGAACAGGGCGGCCCGGCGTGCCTCGGCATCCCCGGCGTCGTCGACTGCCTGTCGGGCCTCCTGGACGAGGCCGAGCTGGGCGGCCACCCGGCGGTCGCGGTGCCCCGGCCCGAGGCCATGGACGCCGCCCGCGAGTTGGCCGGGCACGGGTTCCCCGTCGGCCCGTCGAGCGGCCTCAACCTGGCGGGGGCCCGCCGGCTGGCGGCGGAGCTGGGGCCCGGGCACCACGTCGCCACCGTGTGCTGCGACCGGATGGAGCGCTACTTCTCCACCGACCTGTTCGACGACCTCCGCCGCTGACCCTTGTTGCAGCGGTCATGCAAAGGGGGCAGCCTGTCGGCACCGTGAACGGGGGGAGGACCACATGGACGACGGGGTGACGACCGAGGTCATGACGCCGGCGGGGCGCGAGCTCGCCGTCGGCGGCAGCGTGGCGCCCGGGTACGAGGGGGTGCGGCAGGCGTTCGAGCGTAACTTCGTCGAGCACGGCGAGGTCGGCGCCGGGTTCTCGCTGGTCCACGACGGCCGCCAGGTGGTGGACCTGTGGGGCGGCGTCGCCGACGTCGAGACCGGCGCGCCGTACCGCGATGACAGCCTCCAGCTCGTGTTCTCGACCACCAAGGGCGCCACCGCCATCTGCGCCAACCTGCTCGCCCAGCGGGGCGAGCTCGACGTCGACGCCCCGGTCGCCGAGTACTGGCCCGAGTTCGCCCGGGCGGGCAAGGCTGACATCCCCGTCCGCTGCCTGCTGTGCCACCAGGCCGGGCTGCCCTACATCGACGCCTCGCTGACCCTCGACCAGGTGCTGGCCTGGGAGCCGCCGGTCGAGGCCCTCGCCGCCATGACCCCGATGTGGGAGCCCGGCACCGCCCACGGCTACCACGCCGTCACCTACGGCTGGCTGGTCGGCGAGGTCGTCCGGCGGATCACCGGCAGCAGCCTCGGCACCTTCTTCGCCGACGAGGTGGCCGGACCGCTGGGGCTGGAGTTCTGGATCGGCCTGCCCGACGAGCAGCAGGACCGGGTGGCCCCGCTCACCTACCGGGGCCTGCGCCGGGCCGACGCGGCCGGCCCCGACGCCGACGACGAGCCGGTCGACCTGGTCACCAGGGTCCAGGCGCTGCTGGGCGACGCCGCCCACACGCTGGTCCGGGCGCTGGGCGGCACCGCCAACCTGGCGCTGTCCGCCGACGGCGTGTTCAACCGGCCGGACGTCCGGGCCGCCGAGCTGCCCGCGGCCAACGGCGTGACCAACGCCCGGTCGGTGGCCCGGATGTACGCGGGCACGATCGGCACCGTCGAAGGCGGCCCGGCAGCGCCGCTCCTCACCCCCGAGCAGGTGGCGCTGGCGTCGACCTGCCAGACCAGTGGCGCCGACCGGGTCCTCGTGTTCGAGACCACGTTCGGCCAGGGGTTCATGACCTCCTCGCCGTTCTCCCCGTTCGGCGGCGCCGGCTCGTTCGGCCACCCGGGCGCCGGCGGGTCGGTCGGCTTCGCCGACCCCGAGAACGGCATCGGGTTCGGCTACGTCATGAACCGGATGCTGACCAACCTCGCCGGCGACCCCCGCAGCCGCGGCCTCGTGACCGCCGTCTACGACGCCATCGGCGTGACCCCCGTGTTCGCCTGAGCCGGCCGTTTTGGCGGGCGGTGGTCCTCGCCGACCTGGCGGCGCGCCCCGCTTCCGTGAGGCGATAGCGGTCGTTCGCATGTTCTCGAGGCGATAGGGGTCGGGGGCCGACCACTATCGCCTCCGGAACCGGGATGCGATCCCTATCGCCTCGCCCTCCGGGACCGCTGCCGGACGGTCGGCCCCCCGTGGAGGTCCTCCGCCGGTCCGGGGGATGCCCCCGGCACCCACCGGCGCGGCGGGGGGTGACCCCGATGGCCTGATCACGGCCCCGTCGTACCGTGACCCATGTCAGTCCGGGAAGGCGATGTGACGGACCGGCCAGGTCGACGGCGAGAGTCGCACGGCACGCACGGCGGGAACCGTGTGCCGTGGGGGTTGGCGGACCCCGGCCGCTGGGGCTGGTCATCGGCGGCGCATCGCCTTCCCGGTTGGCGCGCCGGGCCTCCGCCTGGCCGGCGCATATGCCCCCTAGGCTGGGAGATCGCATGTCTGGCCAGCCCTCCGACCTCGCCGCCCACCGGCGGACCTTCGCCATCATCAGCCACCCCGACGCGGGCAAGACGACGCTCACCGAGAAGTTCCTGCTCTACGGCGGGGCGGTGCAGGAGGCGGGGCAGGTCAAGGCGCGGGGCGAGCGGCGCCGGGCCCGGTCCGACTGGATGGAGCTCGAGCAGAAGCGGGGCATCTCCATCACCTCCGCGGTGCTGCAGTTCCCCTACGGCGACGACGTGCTCAACCTGCTCGACACGCCGGGCCACCGCGACTTCTCCGAGGACACCTACCGGGTGCTCGCCGCGGTCGACGCCGCGGTCATGGTGCTCGACGCGGCCAAGGGCATCGAGACCCAGACCCTCAAGCTGTTCGAGGTGTGCCGGGCCCGGAACGTGCCGCTGCTCACGTTCCTCAACAAGTGGGACCGCCCGGGCCGCGACGGCCTGGAGCTGCTCGACGAGATCGAGTCCCGGCTCGACCTCCATCCCGTGCCGGTGACCTGGCCGGTCGGGATCGCCGGCGACTTCCGGGGGCTGGTCGACCGGCGGACCGGCAGGTTCGTCCGCTACGGGCGGACGGCCCACGGCGCGGCCGAGGCGACCGAGGAGGTGGTCGACGCCGAGCGGGCGGCGACCGAGGAGGGCGACGCGTGGAAGGTCGCCGCCGACGAGGTCGCCCTGCTCGACGAGCTGGCCGGCGACGTCGACCCCGAGCTGTTCCTGGCGGGCGAGCAGTCGCCCGTGTTCGTGGGCTCGGCGCTGACGAACTTCGGGGTCGGGCCGCTGCTCGAAGGCATCGTCGGCCTGGCCCCGCCGCCCAGCGCCCGGCTCGACGTGGACGGCGCGGCCCGCAAGCTCGACGACCCGTTCTCGGCGTTCGTGTTCAAGGTCCAGGCCAACATGGACCCGTCCCACCGCGACCGGGTGGCGTTCGTCCGGGTGTGCTCGGGGCGGTTCGAGCGGGGCATGGTCGTGACCCACCAGCCGACCGGCCGTCCCTTCGCCACCAAGTACGCCCACTCGGTGTTCGGCCAGGAGCGCGACACGCTCGACGAGGCCTGGCCGGGCGACATCGTGGCCCTGGTCAACGCGACCGATGTCAAGGTGGGCGACACGCTCTACGTCGACGCCCCGGTCGAGTTCCCTCGGCTGCCGGAGTTCGCGCCCGAGCACTTCGTGACCGCCCGGGCCCGCGACACCGGCCGGTTCAAGCAGTTCCGGCGGGGCATCGCCCAGCTCGACGAGGAGGGCGTGGTCCAGGTGCTGCGCGACGCGGCCCTGGGCGACCAGGCCCCGGTCCTGGCGGCGGTCGGCCCGATGCAGCTCGAGGTCGCGTCGTGGCGGCTGGAGCACGAGTTCGGCTCGGCTGTCGAGATGAGCCCGACGGTGTACACGATCGCCCGCCGCACCGACGAGGCGTCGACGCCGGCGCTCCGGGGGATGCCCGGCGTCCGGGTCCTGGCCCGGGCCGACGGCACGCTCTACGCGCTGTTCGAGAGCCCCTACTGGCTGGCCCGGGTGGAGGCCGAGAACCCGGACCTCACCCTCGACCGGCTGGTGGCCGAGGGCACCGCGGGCTGACGGCGGTCACGAGCAGGTCGTGCCGTCCTCGGGCGGGGTGAGGTCGACCAGGTAGGCGACGGCGATGTCGTCGACGCATTCGACGCCGTTGCCGACGACGGTGTGGCCGTCGCCCTCGTAGGTGAGCAGCACGCCGGACTCCAGGCGCTCGGCGGTCCGGACCCCGGCCTCGTACGGCGTCGCCGGGTCGTTGGTGGTCGACACGACGAGGATCGGTGGCGTGCCGGGGGCCGTGACCGGGACGAGCGGCTCCTCCTCGACGGGCCACATGGCGCAGCGGACGTAGTCGTTCACGATCGACTCGCCGAAGTGGGGAGACTCGGCGGCGGCGGCGGCGCCGGCGGCCAGCAGCTCCTCGGGGGTCTCGGGCCACTCGACGTCGAGGCAGTTGACGGCGAAGTAGATGTCGGTGTCGCTCATGCCGAGGTACTCGTCGGCAAGGGCGACCATGCCGCTGCCGTCGCCGTCGAGGGCGTCCGCCACGGCGTCGGACAGGTCGGGCCACAGGGTCTCGGAGTAGAGGGGCATGTTCAGGCCGGTGGCCAGCTCGCCGGGGCCGAGGTCGCGGGGCGAGGCGGGGATGGGTGACTCCTCGACCCGCGCCTCCAGCTCCTCGATCCGGGCGACGGCGTCGGGGCCGATCGGGCACGACCGGTCGCGGTCGCAGTCCGCGGCGTAGGACCGGAGGGCCGTCTCGAACCCGGCGGCCTGGGCGACGGCGAGCTCGGTGCCGGTCGGGCCGATCTCGAGCACGCCGTCGAGGATCATCGACCGGACCCGGTCGGGGAACTGCTGGGCGAGCTCCTGGCCGATGGCGGTGCCGTAGCTGAAGCCGAGGTAGTTGAGCTGCTCGTCGCCCATGGCGGCCCGGACGGCGTCGATGTCGCGGGCGACGTCGGCGGTGCCGAGGTGACCGAGCAGGTCGCCGACCCGTTCCCGGCAGCCGTCGACGTACTGCTGGCTGACGTCGAGCAGGGCGGCGGTGTCGTCGGGGGAGTCGATGGTGTAGTCGACGCCGTAGAGCTCGGTGGGGTCGCCGCCGCAGTCGATGTCGCTGGCGCCGAGGCCGCGGGGGTCGACGCCGACGATGTCGAACCGCTCGGTGATCTCCTCGGGCAGGGCGTAGGACAGGTCGACCGCGAAGTCGCCCGCGGTCCCGCCGGGCCCGCCCGGGTTGACGAACAGGGGGCCGATGCGGTCGCCGGTGGCCTCGACCCGGGTGACGCTGAGCGGCACGGTCCCGCCCCCGGGGTCGTCGTAGTCGAGCGGGACGTCGATCACGGCGCAGTGGGCGCCGCCGCCGCAGCTCTCCCACTCGATGTCACCCGCCGATGGGTCGCCGTCCGGGGCGGCCTCGGCGCTGTCGGTGGCGGAGTCGTCCCGGCCGGTCTGCAGCGAGGCCGAGTCGCCCTCCTTGGCGCAGGCCACGGCGGCCAGCAGGGCGAGCGCGGTCAGGGCGGCGAGGGGGTGCGGGCGCACCGGGGCGACGCTATCCGGATCCGCCCGCGGTGCCGGCGCGGGTGCCGAGCAGCCATTCGCGGGCGGTGACACCGGAGGCGGAGATGCTGGCGGCGACGTCGCGCCCGACGTAGCGGAGGTGCCACGGCTCGAACTCGAAGCAGGTCTTGGCCCGGGCACCCTCGGGGTAGCTGATGACGAAGCCGTACTCGTGGACGTGGGCGGTGAGCCAGCCGCTGAGGGGGGTGTCGGCGAAGGTGGTCGTGAGCTCGGCCGAACCCGGGTCGAGGACGTCGACGGCGGTGCCGAGCTGGTGCTCGCTGTGGCCGGGGCGGGCCGTCTCGAGGGCGGCCTGCTCCTCGCCGACGTCATCGGCCCGCCGGGTGAACAGGGTCCGCTGGTAGTCGTAACTGCGGTAGCCGGAGACGACGACCATCGGCGTGCCGTTTGCGTCGGCCGCGGTGCGGAGGGCGGCGAGGTCGGGGATGACGAAGCTCCGCACCAGGTCCTGGGTGGCGAAGCCGGCCTCGGCGACGCTGACGAGGTCGGTGGGGGCGTAGTCGGGGGGGAGGCTGTGCCCGGTGTCGACGACGACGGTGCTCCAGTCGGTGCCGGGGTCGCCGTCGACGGGCTCGGACCCGACCGTGCACTCGGGCGCCGGGGGAACGGTGGTCGTGGGGTCGGCGCCCCGGAGGCGGGAGCTCGTGGTGGTGACGAGGTCGGCGGCGGAGAGGGGGTCGCTGGCTCGGGTCTGCGTCTCGTCCCAGGTGGCCCACAGCCCGAGCGCCGCCGCGGCGATGACCGCGACGAGAGCGACGGCGGCGGCCCATGCCTTCATCGGTGACGCAACATAGGGCGTGGCCGGTGGGTGACGGGACGACGGCACCAGGGCGGTCGGCGTGGCCACGGGGGGTGTGCGGGGAGGATCCGGCGAGGTCGGACAACGTCGGCACGGACGTGACCCTTGACACGGATTGGTTTGTAAATTAGACAAACAAATGTGACGGACAACGCCCCCGACCACGAGCCCTTCGCCCGCCGGGGGCGCTCCCGGCGCAAGGCGGGCCCCGGGGACGCCCGCCGCCACAACCGCGCCCTCGTCCTCCGGACCGTCTTCCGCCAGGGCCCGCTCAGTCGGGCCGACCTCGCCCGGGTCACCCACCTCACCCGCGTCACCACCAGCGACCTCGCCGCCGAGCTGCTGGCCGAGGGCCTGGTCGAGGAGCTGGGCACCCGGATCGACCAGGGCGTGGGCAAGCCCGCCACCCTCCTCGGGGTCGTCCCCGACGCCCGGCTCACCATCACCCTCGACCTCAGCGACGACGAGCGCTTCCGCGCCGCCCTGGTCGACCTCGCGGGCAAGGTCCTCGACCGGCGCACCGCCGAGCGCGACGGGCGGACCGGTGCCGCCGCCGTCGAGATGGCCCTCACCCTCGCGGCCGACCTCGCCGCCGCCGCCGACCGGCCGCTGCTCGGCGTCGGCGTCGGCAGTCCCGGCGTCGTCGACCCTGCCGGCACCGTGCTCGAGGCCCCCAACCTCGGCTGGCACGACGTCGACCTGGCCGCCCGCCTCGGCGCCGGCCTCGACGCCCCGATCCACGTCGCCAACGACGCCAACGCCGCCGCCCTCGCCGAGCTCAGCCTGGGCGAGCACGCCGACCGCAGCCTCCTGTGCATCAAGGTCGGGCAGGGCGTCGGCGCCGGCGTCGTCCTCGACGGGCACCTGGTCGTCGGCGACCGCTTCGCCGCCGGCGAGATCGGCCACGTCGTCGTCGACCCCGACGGCGAGCCCTGCGCCTGCGGCCGCACCGGCTGCCTCGAGACCGCGATCGCCGCCCCCCGGCTCCGCCGCCGCAGCCGCGACGGCGACCCCCGCGCCGCCCGCACCGCCGCGGGCCACCGGCTCGGCGAGGCGCTCGCCCCCGTCATCAGCACGCTCAACCTGCGGGAGGTCGTCCTGTCCGGCCCGCTCGACGTGCTGGACGAGACGTTCCGGTCCGCCGCCCTCGACGCCATCAGGGCCCGGACCATGCCGGCGGTCGGCGACCACGTCGACCTGCGGTTCAGCTCGCTCGGGGAGGACGACGTCCTCCTCGGCGCCGCGATGCTCGTGCTCGATCGGGAGCTCGGGGTCGCATGACAGCTGCGACGATCCCGAGGGGGGCTCGCCGCCCGACGTCTGGGAGGACGACGTGAAGACGAAGAAGGTCGTAGCCCTCGGGCTCGCGGCCGTGCTTGGACTGGCCGCCTGCGGGTCCGACGACGACGGCGAAGCGTCCCTGGAGGCGCCTCCCGCCGACACCGAGGCCACGCTGCGCGTCTGGCTCAACGGGCCGGACACACCCGACGAGATGATCGATCTCGCCAAGGAGACGTTCGCGGAGAAGTACCCGGACGTCACCGTCGAGGTCGAGCGCCAAGAGTGGGACGGCGTGGTCAACCGCCTCACCAATGTGCTGCCGACCGACGACAGCCCCGACATCGTCGAGATGGGCAACACCCAGGCCCAGGCGTTCGAGGCCAACGGGGCCCTCGTCGACCTCACCGAGGCCAAGGAGGACCTCGGCGGCGACGACCTGGTCGACAGCCTGGTCGAGGCCGGCACCTACGACGACGCGTTCTACGGCGTCCCCTACTACGGCGGCGCCCGCATCGTCGTCTACCGCAAGGACCTGTTCGAGAAGTCCGGCCTGACCATCCCGACGACGATGGAGGAGTTCGTCGCCGCCGGCAAGAAGCTCAAGGCCGACAACGCGGACATCCCGAACTTCTCGGGCATCTACTTCCCCGGGCGCAACTGGCAGGCCACGCTGTCGTTCATCTGGGACGCCGGTGGTGACATCGCAGTCAACGAGAACGGCGAGTGGGTCGGCGAGCTGGACTCCGCCGAGTCGGTCGCCGGCCTCCAGACCGTCCAGGACATCATGCAGAACGCCAACGCCGCCCCCGCCGACACCGATGACGCCGAGGACTACCTCGACTTCTGCAACGGCGAGGTCGGCATGCTGATGGGCCCGGGCTGGAAGATGGGCCAGATCACCGGCGAGGACGGCTGCCCCGGCAAGTACGACGCCGTGCTCGGCGCGTTCCCGCTGCCCGGCAGCAACGGCGGCGTCGCCCCGTCGTTCCTCGGCGGGTCGAACCTCGGCATCTCGACCCAGAGCGAGAACCCGGGCCTCGCCCTCGAGTTCCTCAAGGTGCTCACCAGCGAGGAGTTCCAGACCGAGTTCGCCGAGATCGGGCTCATCCCGGTGCGCAAGTCGCTGCTCGGCACGGTGCAGGGCGACGAGGCCGCCCAGGCCCAGGCCAAGGCGGCCGAGGTCACCCGGTTCGTCCCGTCCAGCGAGTACTGGGCCGAGGTCGAGTCGGGCACGGTGCTGCACGACATGGGCGCCGCCATCGCCGGCGGGGCCGACGTGCAGGACGAGGCCACCAGGGCCGACGAGGCCATCGTCGAGATCCTGAACGGCTGACGGGGAGGGGCGCTCCATGACCACCGTGCTGCCCGAGGAGGGCACGGCACCGCTGCCGGCCCTCCCGGGCGGCCGGCGGCCGGGGCGCCCCCTCCGGCTTGGGGGCGGCAGCCGCGGCGGGCTGTTGCCCTACGCGCTCCTCGTGCCGGCGCTCGTTGCCCTCGGCGTCGGGCTCGGCTACCCGCTGGTGCGACTGGCCGTCATGTCGACCCAGGAGTTCGGCATGGCCCAGCAGTTCGGCGCCCCGGCGCCCTACGTCGGCGGCGACAACTTCGCCGAGATCTTCGGCGACCCGGTGTTCTGGGCCGTGCTGCGGCGCTCGCTGCTGTTCTGCGCGGTGAACGTCGTCCTCACCCTGGGCCTCGGGACCCTGGTCGCCCTGCTCCTCGGGCGGCTCGGCACGGTCATGCGGACCGGGCTCAGCGTCGCCCTCCTCTTCGCCTGGGCCACTCCGGCGCTCACCGCCACCATCGTGTGGCAGTGGATCTTCGACCCCCGCTACGGGGTCGTGAACTGGGGGTTGACCCGGCTGGGCGGCGACTTCGACGGCCACTCGTGGCTCAGCGAGCCGCTGTCGTTCTTCTTCGTGGCGACGCTGATCGTGGTGTGGATGGGCGTCCCGTTCGTGGCCTTCACCCTCTACGCGGCGATGACCCAGATCCCCGGCGAGGTGATGGAGGCGGCCGCCATCGACGGCGCCGGACCCTGGCAGCGGTTCCGGGACGTGACCTGGCCCGCCCTGAAGCCGATCTTCGTGGTGCTCGCCGCGCTGAGCACGCTCTGGGACCTCCGGGTCTTCACCCAGGTGTACGTGCTCCAGCAGGCCGGCGGCATCACCCGCGAGACCAACACCCTCGGCGTCTACGCCTACCGCACCTCGGCGGGCGACGACTTCGGGCTCGGGGCGGCGATCGCCCTGGTGATGGTGGGCATAACGCTGCTCGCCACCCTGTTCCACCTGCGCCAGATGTTCCGCCAGGAGGCGGTGTGATGCGGGGCCGCCGCCGGCTGTGGAACGTCGTCGCCCTCGGGGTGATGGTCGTGATCGCCTTCCCCGTGTACTGGATGTTCGTCACGTCGTTCCGGCCGAACAGCCAGATCCGCTCGGCGCCCCGCTTCCTGCCGGTCGGCACGCTGGAGAACTATCGCTCGGTGTTCGAGCGCGACCACTTCTGGTCCTCGTTCGCCAACAGCCTGCAGGTCACCCTGCTCACCGTGGCGTTCGCGCTGGTCACCGCGTTCCTGGCCGCCGTGGCCGTGTCGCGGTTCCGGTTCCGGGGCCGGGTCGCGTTCCTGGTCGTCGTGCTACTCGTGCAGATGGTGCCGGCCGAGGCGCTGATGATCTCGGTGGTCAAGGTGCTGGAGGGCTGGGACCTGCGGAACTCGATCGCCGGGCTCACCATCACCTACGTGGCCTTCGTCCTACCGTTCACGGTGTGGACGCTGCGCGGCTTCGTGGGCGGCGTGCCCCGCGAGCTCGAGGAGGCGGCGATGGTCGACGGGTCGAGCCGGATGCGGGCGTTCTTCACGGTGACGCTGCCGCTGGTGGCGCCCGGCCTGGTCGCCACCGGCATCTTCGCCTTCATCCAGGCCTGGAACGAGTTCACGTTCGCGCTGGTCATCATGGACCGGCCCGAGCGGGAGACGCTGCCCGTGTGGCTGCAGGCCTTCAACTTCGGCGCCCGCGGCACCGACTGGGGCGGTGTGATGGCCGGCTCGACGCTCATCACCGTGCCGGTGATCGTGTTCTTCCTGCTCGTGCACCGGCGGGTGGCCGCCGGCATGACTGCCGGGGCGGTCAAGGGATGACCGAGCGCAGCGAGGTCCAGCAAGCACAGTCGCCCTTCGCCACGAAGTGGCGATGCGGTCACCGGTGCGCCCGAAGGGTGCACCAGTGACCGGCACCGACCTGCGCAGGGCCGCGGCGGGCACGCTGCTCGCCTCGTTCCCCGGCGCCGATGTGCCCGGCTGGCTGCTCCGCCGGGTCGCCGGCGGGCTGGGCGGGGTGTGCCTCTACGGGTCCAACCGCGGGGCCGACCTGCTCGCCGTCGCGGCCGCCCTGCACGGGGCCCGGGACGGGATGGTCGTGGCGCTCGACGAGGAGGGCGGCGACGTCACCCGGCTCGAGGCGACCACCGGCAGCTCGCTCCCGGGCAACGCCGCCCTCGGCGCGGTCGACGACGTGGCGCTGACCGCGGCTGTCGCCCGGGCCCTGGGCGACCGGCTCCGGTCGGTCGGCGTCGACCTCGACCTGGCCCCGTGCGCCGACGTCAACAGCGACCCGGCCAACCCGGTCATCGGCGTCCGCTCCTTCGGCGCCGACCCCGCGCTGGTGGCCCGGCACACGGGTGCGTTCGTCACCGGCCTGCAGGCGGCGGGGGTCGCCGCCTGCGCCAAGCACTTCCCCGGGCACGGCGCGGTCGCGGTCGACTCCCACCTCGCGCTGCCGACGCTCGCCGCGCCGGCCCCTCTCCTCGAGGCCCGGGAGCTGGTGCCGTTCCGGGCCGCGGTCGCCGCCCGGGTGGCCGCCGTCATGCCCGGCCATCTCCTCGTGCCGGCGCTCGACGCCAAGCCGGCCTCGGTCAGCCGGCGGATCGTCGGCGACCTGCTGCGTGGCGACCTCGGCTTCACCGGAACCGTCGTCACCGACGCCCTCGACATGGGCGGCGCCGGCGGGCCCGCCACCATCCCCACCACCGTCGTCCGTGCCCTGGCCGCCGGCGCCGACCTGTGCTGCCTCGGGCCCGACAACGACGACGCGCTCGTCGGCGCCTGCGTCGATGCCGTCGTCGCCGCGGTCGGCGCCGGCGACCTCCCCGCCGCCCGGGTCCACGACGCCGCCCGCCGGGCGGCCGACCTCCGCTC
>JBKPHT010000153.1:0-13785 GCA_046730015.1 Actinomycetota bacterium | reverse complement strand
GTCCCCGGCGGGCGCCGCCCGCTGGATCGCCGGGGCCGACGGCCGCCGCGAGGCCGGCCTGGCGCTCGACCTGGTGGTGGCCGACGCGGCGGACGACGCGACCGTGCTCGGCGAGGTCGGGCTGCGGAACGTCGACCGGGTCCGGCGCCGGGGGGAGCTGGGCTGGTGGACCGTGGCCGACCACCGGGGCCGCGGGGTGGCGTCGGCCGCGGTGGGCCTGCTGGCCGCCTGGGCGCTGGGTCCGCCGTGCCGGCTGGCCCAGGTCTGGGCCCGGATCGGCCCCGGGAGCCCGGCGTCGGCCGTGGTGGCCCGCCGGGCGGGCCTGCGGCGGTTGGGCGCGGCCGCGGGGACGGAGGTGTGGGCGCGCATGCACTGAGTCCGTGCGGGCCGCTGCTACGCTGCGGACCTGACCGTGAAGCTGGTCCGGTGAGGCCCGCACGGTCAGATCGCACGGGTCCGATCGCACGTCGGATCGCATGACAGAGCGATGGGGAGGTCCCCGATTGGCAGAGCGCGAACGCAGGAGCACGCCCCCGTTCGGGGGCGTTTTCGTTGCCCGGACGCAGGTGCTCGACGCCGACGACGTCCGCCGGGCGATCTGGCGGATGGCCCACGAGGTGATCGAGCACAACCACGGGCTGGACGGTGTGGTGCTCATCGGCCTGCAGACCGGCGGGGTCCGCTTCGCCGAGGCGTTGGCCGACGCGCTGGAGAAGATCGACGGCACCCGGCCGCCGGGCGGCACGCTAGACGTGGCTTTCCACCGCGACGACATCGGCCTGCGGCCTGTGATGCCGAGCGCGGTGACAGAGATCCCGACCGACCTCACCGGCCAGGTGGTGGTGCTGGTGGACGACGTCCTGTTCACCGGGCGGACGATCCGGGCCGCGCTCGACGCCGTCCACACCTACGGGCGGCCCCGGGCGGTGCAGCTGGCGGTGATGGTCGACCGGGGGCACCGGGAGCTGCCGATCCGCCCCGACTTCGTGGGCAAGAACCTGCCCACCCGGCGGGACGAGGTGGTCAACGCCACCCTCGACGGGGTCGAGCTGGGGGAGATCGTGAAGGACGTCTTCAGATGAGGCATCTGCTGGGGATCGAGGACCTGTCCGCCGACGACATCGACCACCTGCTGACGCTGACCGAGAGCTTCGCCGAGGTGGGCCGGCGCCGGATGCCGAAGGTGCCGGCCCTGCAGGGCCGCACCGTGACCTGGCTGTTCTACGAGGACTCGACCCGCACCCGGCTGAGCTTCGAGCAGGCGGCCAAGCGGCTGTCGGCCGACACGCTGAGCTTCTCGGTGTCGACGTCGTCGGTGAGCAAGGGCGAGTCGCTGCGCGACACGGTGGAGACGATCGAGGCCATGGGCGTGGACGCCATCGTCGTCCGCCACCGGTCGGCCGGGGTGCCCCACCAGATCGCCCGCTGGGTGTCGGGCAGCGTGATCAACGCCGGCGACGGCTGGCACGAGCACCCGACCCAGGCCCTGCTCGACTGCTACACGCTGCGCGAGCACCTGGGCGACGTCGACGGCCTGCGGATCGCGATCGTGGGCGACGTCAAGCACAGCCGGGTGGCCCGCAGCGACGCCCTGGCGTTCTCGCGGCTGGGCGCGGAGGTGACGCTGGTGGCGCCGCCGACGCTGCTGCCGCCGAGCACCGAGGGATGGCCGGTGCGGGTGAGCCACGACCTCGACGCGGCGCTGGGCGGGGTCGACGCCGTCTACCTGCTGCGGATGCAGCAGGAGCGGATGACCGAGGCCCTGGTGCCCAGCCTCCGCGAGTACACGGCCTGCTACGGCCTCACCCGTCGGCGGGTCGACCTGCTCCCCGACAAGGCCGTGGTCATGCACCCCGGGCCGATGAACCGGGGGGTGGAGATCGCCGCCGACGTCGCCGACCTGCCCCGCTCGGTGGTGGTCGACCAGGTCCGCAACGGGGTGGCCGTGCGGATGGCGGTGCTGTTCGAGCTGCTCGGCTCGGGCCGGGACCTCGACGGGAAGGGACGGGCACGATGAAGTCGATCGTCATCCGGGGCGGCGAGGTTGTCGACGCCACCGGCTCCCGCCGGGCGGACGTGCTGGTGGAGGACGGCCGCATCGCGGCGGTCGCCGGCGACGGCGCCGACCTCCACGCCGACGTCACCCTCGACGCGGGCGGCTGCGTCGTCGCCCCGGGTCTGGTCGACATCCACACCCACCTCCGCCAGCCGGGGAAGGAAGAGGCCGAGACGGTGGAGACCGGGGCCCGGGCCGCCGTGCTGGGCGGGTTCACCTGCGTGCTGGCCATGCCCAACACGACCCCGGCCATCGACTCGGCGGGGGTGGCCCGCGAGGTGCTCGACCTGGGCCGGGCCGCGTGCTGCGACGTCCGCACCTCGGCCGCCATCACGGTCGGTCGGGAGGGCACCCGGCTGGCGCCGATGGCGGAGCTGGCGGCACTGGGCGTCCGGTTCTTCACCGACGACGGCAGCGGCGTGCAGGACGGCCGGCTGATGAGGCGGGCGCTGGAGTACGCGCGGGGCCTGGGCGTCACGCTGGCCCAGCACTGCGAGGACGACGTGCTGGCGGCCGGCGGGGCGATGCACGAGGGCGCCTGGTCGTCGCGGCTCGGGATCCCGGGCCAGCCCGCGGAGGCCGAGGAGGTCATGGTGATGCGCGACATCGCCCTGGTCCGCCTGACGGGGGCGCCGGTCCACTTCCAGCACCTGTCGACCGGGCGGTCGGTGGCGCTGGTGGCGGCGGCCAAGGCCGAGGGCCTGCCGGTGACATGCGAGGCGACGCCCCACCACTTCAGCCTGACCGACGCCCGGTGCGCGTCGTACGACCCCGTGTTCAAGGTCAACCCGCCGCTGCGGACCGACGGCGACGTGGCCGCGGTCCGGGCCGGCCTGGCGACGGGGACGGTGGACTGCATCGCCACGGACCACGCGCCCCACGCCCCGGAGACCAAGGAGCAGCCGTTCGACCAGGCCCCGCCGGGGATGCTGGGGCTGGAGACGGCGCTGGCTCTGGCGCTGACCAACCTCGACCTGCCGGTGGCCGACGTGCTGGCGCTCCTGTCGTGGAGGCCGGCGGCGATCATCGGGGTGTCCGATGCCCACGGTGGGCCCGTCGCGGCCGGGCGGCCGGCGAGCCTGTGCGTGGTCGACCCCGCCGCCACGTGGACGGTGGAGCCCGACCGGCTGGCCAGCCGGAGCCGCAACACGCCGTACGCGGGGATGACCCTGACGGGCCGGGTGCGGCACACGGTGGTCGGCGGCGAGGCCGTGGTGGTCGACGCGGAGGCGCAGCGATGACGCGTCCCCTCAATGTATTCAGTACAGTGCATGATCATGCAGACGACGACCGGCCGGAGCCGGCTGTGACGGTCCGCGAGGGCCTGCTCGTCCTGGCCGACGGCACCGCGTTCGAGGGCGAGCTCATCGGGGCCGAGGCCCCCGGGGGCACCACGGGAGGCATCGCGGGAGGCATCGCGGGCGGCATCGCGGGCGGCGAGGTCGTGTTCAACACCGTCCTGTCGGGCTACCAGGAGGTGCTGTCCGACCCCAGCTACGCCGGGCAGATCATCACCTTCACGTACCCCCACATCGGCAACTACGGGGTCAACGGCGACGACGACGAGAGCCGCCGGCCGTTCTGCCGAGGCGTCGTCGTCCGCGACCTGGCCCGCCGCCGGTCGAACTGGCGGGCCACCGGCGACCTCGACGGCTACCTCCGCCACCACGGTGTCCCCGGCATCGCCGGCGTCGACACCCGCCGCCTGACCCGGCACATCCGCGAGGCCGGCGCCATGCCGGGCGCCTTCGGCCCGCCCGACGACGTCGCCCTGAAGGCCGCGGCGGTCGCCGAGCCCGGCACCGACGGCATCGACCTGGTCGCCACTGTGACCTGCGCCGAGCCCTACACGGTCCCGGCCCGGGCCGGCGGCGGCGACCGCCGGATCGTGGCCTACGACTACGGCATCAAGCGCACCATCCTCCGCCACCTGTCCGCGCTCGGCGAGGTCACGGTCGTCCCGGCCGCCACGCCCGCCGGCGAGGTCCTGGCCCGCCGGCCCGACGGCGTGTTCCTCTCCAACGGCCCCGGCGACCCCGCGGCGATCGGGCACGCGCCCCGCACCATCCGCGCCCTGCTGGGCGAGGTGCCGGTCTTCGGCATCTGCCTCGGCCACCAGCTGCTCGCGACCGCTCTCGGCGCCACCACGCTGAAGCTGCCGTTCGGCCACCACGGCGGCAACCACCCCGTCCGCCACCTGGCCACCGGCCGGGTCGAGATCACCAGCCAGAACCACAACTACGCGGTGGCCGAGTCGTCCCTCGAGCCCGGCGTCGAGGTCACCCACCTCAACCTCAACGACGGCGTGATCGAGGGCATCGCCGCCCCGGGCGTGCGGGCCTTCGGGGTCCAGTACCACCCCGAGGCCGGCCCCGGCCCTCACGACGCCGCCTACCTCTTCGACGAGTTCGCCGCCCTCGTGGACGGCGGGCGGGGCCGCTGACCGTGCCCCGCCGCGCCGACCTCGACTCGATCCTGCTCATCGGCGCCGGGCCCATCGTCATCGGCCAGGCCTGCGAGTTCGACTACTCGGGCACCCAGGCCTGCAAGGTTCTGAAGGCCGAGGGCTACCGGGTGATCCTGGCCAACTCCAACCCGGCCACGATCATGACCGACCCCGACTTCGCCGACGCCACCTACGTCGAGCCGCTCGACGCCGACCACCTCGTCGAGATCATCCGGCGGGAGCGGCCCGACGCCGTCCTCCCCACCCTCGGCGGCCAGACGGCCCTCAACCTGGCCATGGAGCTGGTCGACCGCACGGCGGTCGGCGCCCCCGGCACGCCCGAGCTCATCGGGGCCAACGCCGAGGCCATCGCCACCGCCGAGGATCGCGAGCGGTTCAAGGCCGCCATGCAGGAGATCGGCCTCCGCGTGCCGCCGTCGGCCACCGCCCACAGCCTCGACGAGGCTCTCGACGCCGTGGAGCGGATCGGGCTGCCGGTCGTCATCCGCCCCGCCTACATCCTCGGTGGCAAGGGCACTGGCATCGCCACGACCCGGGCCGACTTCGAGCGCCTGGCCGTCACCGGGCTGGCCGCCAGCCCCATCAGCGAGATCCTCATCGAGCGGTCGATTGCGGGCTGGAAGGAGTACGAGCTCGAGGTCATGCGCGACCGGGCCGACAACTGCGTCGTCATCTGCTCGATCGAGAACCTCGACCCGATGGGCGTCCACACCGGCGACTCGATCACCGTCGCCCCCGCCCAGACGCTCACCGACGTCGAGTACCAGGCGATGCGCGACGCCGCCTTCGCCTGCATCCGCCGGGTCGGGGTCGAGACCGGCGGGTCGAACGTGCAGTTCGCCCTCGACCCGGGCAACGGCGACATGGTCATCATCGAGATGAACCCCCGGGTCAGCCGGTCTTCCGCCCTGGCCTCCAAGGCCACCGGGTTCCCCATCGCCAAGATCGCCGCCAAGCTCGCCGTCGGCTACACGCTCGACGAGATCCCCAACGACATCACTCGCAAGACCCCCGCCAGCTTCGAGCCGACGATCGACTACGTCGTCACCAAGGTGCCCCGGTGGGCGTTCGAGAAGTTCCCGTCGAGCCCGGCGGTCCTCGGCACGTCCATGCAGTCGGTCGGGGAGGCCATGGCCATCGGCCGGACCTTCCCCGAGTCGCTGCAGAAGGCGCTGCGGAGCCTCGAGCACGGGCGGGCCGGCCTCAACTGCGACCCGGCCGAGGGCGAGCTCGACGCCCTCGACACCGACGAGCTCCTGGCCCGGGCCGCGATCGGCACGCCCGACCGGCCCTTCCAGCTCGAGGCCGCCCTCCGCCGGGGCATCACCGTCGACGCCCTGGCCCAGCGGACGAGGGTCGACCCCTGGTTCCTCGACCAGATGCTCCGCATCGTCGAGGAGCGGGAGCACCTCGCCGCCACCGGGCTCGCCGGCATGTGCCGGCGCGACTGGAAGCGGGCCAAGCAGCTCGGGTTCTCCGACGCCCAGCTCGCCTGGCTGTGGGGTGCGGAGGCCGCCGCGGTGCGGGCCGCCCGCCTCGACGCCGGGGTGCGGCCCACGTTCAAGACCGTCGACACCTGCGGCGCCGAGTTCGCCGCCTCGACCCCGTACCACTACTCGACCTACGAGGACGAGGACGAGGTGGCCCCGAGCCGCCGGCCCAAGGTGCTGATCCTCGGCTCCGGCCCCAACCGGATCGGGCAGGGGATCGAGTTCGACTACTGCTGCGTCCACGCCAGCTTCGCCCTGGCCGACGCCGGGTTCGAGACCGTGATGCTCAACTGCAACCCGGAGACTGTGTCGACCGACTACGACACGTCCGACCGGCTGTACTTCGAGCCGCTGACGCTGGAGGACGCGCTCAACGTCATCGAGGCCGAGCAGGCCGCCGGCGACCTGGTCGGGGTCGTCGTGTCACTCGGCGGCCAGACGCCGCTCAAGCTGGCGGCCTCGCTGCCGGACGGGCTCGTGCTCGGCACCTCGCCGGCGTCGATCGACGCGGCCGAGGACCGGGAGCTGTGGAGCGCCCTCTGCGCCCGGCTCGAGATCCCCCAGCCGGCCGGCGGCACCGCCACGAACGTCGACGAGGCCCTCGCCATCGTCGGCCGCATCGGCTACCCGGCGCTGCTGCGGCCAAGCTACGTGCTCGGCGGGCGGGCGATGGAGATCGTCTACGACGAGGACGGCCTGCGCCGGGCCATGGCCGAGCTGGCCGGCTTCGGCAGCCTGGGCCGGGAGGGCGGGCTGTCGGCGTCGCGGCCGGTGCTGGTCGACCGCTTCCTCGAGGACGCCACCGAGGTCGACGTCGACGCCGTCCGCGACCACACCGGCGAGGTGGTGATCGGCGGGGTGATGGAGCACGTCGAGGAGGCCGGCGTCCACTCCGGCGACTCGGCCTGCGCCATCCCGCCCCACTCCCTGACGCCCGGGACCGTGGCGGTCATCGAGGACTACACCCGGCGGCTGGCCGACGCTCTCGACGTCCGGGGCCTCATCAACGTTCAGTACGCGGTCAAGAGCGGACAGGTCTTCGTCATCGAGGCCAACCCCCGGGCCAGCCGGACCGTGCCGTTCGTGGCCAAGGCCACCGGCGTGCCGCTGGTCAAGGTCGCAGCCAGGGTGATGGCCAGCGCGACCCTCGCCGCGCTGCGGGACGAGGGCCTGCTCCGCCCGCCGGTGGGGCCCGGCCACATCGCGGTGAAGGAGGCGGTGCTGCCGTTCAACCGCTTCCCCGACGCCGACACCGTGCTCGGCCCGGAGATGCGGTCGACCGGCGAGGTCATGGGCATCGACCGGACGTTCGGGCTCGCATTCGGCAAGGCCCAGATCTCGGCCGGCGACCGGCTGCCCGCGGGGGGCACGGTGTTCCTCTCGCTGGCCGACCGGGACAAGGACGCCGGCGTCCGGGCCGCGGCCCGCTTCGTCGACCTCGGGTTCGCCATCGCCGCCACCGACGGCACCGCCGACCACCTGGAGCGCCACGGCGTCCCGGTGACCCGGCGGGTGGCCAAGGTCACCGGCGACGGTGGCGCGGTGCTCGCCGGCGACGTCGAGCCGGTGGGGTCGCAGCGCCCGACCGCCGTCGACCTGATCTCGACCGGGGAGATCGCCCTCGTGGTCAACAGCCCGCGGGGGCGGGGCGCCCGGGCCGACGGGGCCTACATCCGGCGGGCGGCCAACGTCCACCGGGTGCCGTGCCTCACCACCGCCGCGGCGGCGGTGGCGGCCGCGGAGAGCACGTTCGACCGGTCCCGCCACCACCTGCGGGTGCAGACGCTGCAGGAGTACCACGGGCATGCCCGGGCGCCGGCGGCGGGCTGAACCCGCCCGGGGCGTCGCCGCCGACCTGGCGGTCGCCGTCGGGTCGGTGGCGCTGCCCAACCCGGTGATGACCGCGTCGGGCACCGCCGGGCACGGCGCCGAGCTGGCCCCGTACCTCGACCTCGGCGCGTTGGGGGCAGTGGTGGTGAAGTCGCTGCACGCGGACCCGTGGCCGGGCAACCCGCCGCTCCGGGTCCACGAGACCGCCGCGGGGATGATCAACTCGGTCGGGCTCCAAGGCCCCGGCGTGGGCGCCTGGCTGGCCGACGACCTGCCGCCGCTGCTGGCCACCGGGGCCCGGGTGGTGGCGTCGATCTGGGGGCGGTCGGTCGACGAGTTCCGGCGGGCGGCCGACCTGCTGGCCGACGCCCCAGCGGGCGTGGTCGCGGTGGAGGTCAACCTGTCGTGCCCCAACACCGAGGCCGGGCGCGACCTGTTCGCCCACTCGTGCCCGGCGACGGCCGCCGCCGTCGAGGCCACCGCCGGCTGCGGGCGGCCCCGCTGGGCCAAGCTCAGCCCCAACGCCACCGACCTCGCGTCGGTCGCGGCCGCCGCCCGGGAGGCCGGGGCCGAGGCGGTCACGCTGGTCAACACCGTGCTGGGCATGGCGATCGACCCGGAGTCCCGCCGGTTCCGGCTGGGGTCGGGGCCCCGGGGTGGGGGCCTGTCCGGGCCGGCGATCCACCCGGTGGCCGTCCGGGCGGTGTTCGACGTCCACCGGGCCCTGCCCGACCTGCCGATCGTCGGCGTCGGCGGGGTGGCCGACGGGGCCGGGGCGGCCGAGCTGATCCTGGCTGGGGCGACCGCGGTGCAGGTGGGCACGGCGACGTTCGCCGACCCCCGGGCGCCCGCCCGGGTGCTCGACGAGCTGGGCCGGTGGGCCGACCGCCACGGCGCGGCCCGGATCTGCGACATGATCGGGGCGGTGCACGAGTGAAGGGGATCCGATGAGCGAGCGGAGCGAGCGGAGCGAGTCGACGAGCGGGACGGCGGCCGCCGGGCCCGTCACCGGCGAGGACGCGGCCCCCGAGGACGTCCGGCGGCGCCTCGCCCTCGCCCTCGACGTCGACGACCTGGTGCCGGCGCTGCGCCTGGCCCGCAAGCTGCGGCCCTGGTTCGGCACGATGAAGGTCGGCCTGGAGCTGTACAGCGCCGCCGGGCCGGAGGCCATCAGCTCGCTGCGCGAGCTGGGCGTGGACGTGTTCTGCGATCTGAAGATGCACGACATCCCGACCACGGTCGGCCGGGCCGCCCGGGTGATCGGAGCGCTTGGCGCCCGCTACTGCACGATCCACGCCACCGGCGCGGCGATGGTGCGGGCCGGGGTCGAGGGCCTGCGGGAGGGCGCCTCCCGGGCGGACCTCGACGACCCGGTCGCGCTGGGCGTCACGGTGCTGACCAGCGAGCCGGAGGCGTCGGCCCACGTGCTCCGCCAGCGGGTGGCGCTGGCGCTGGAGGCCGGCTGCGGCGGCCTGGTGTGCGCCGCGCCCGACATCGCCACGGTCCGCGAGATGGCGCCCTCGGCGCTGCTCGTGACCCCCGGCATCCGCCCGCCCGGCGCCTCGGCCGACGACCAGGGCCGGGTGGCGACCCCCCGCGAGGCCCTCGACGCGGGAGCGGGCCTGCTCGTGGTCGGGCGCCCGATCACCCGCGCCGACGACCCGGTCGCCGCCGCCCGCTCGCTGGCGGCATCGCTGACCTGACGGGGCGTCAGCTGTCGCGAACGCCCAGGACCGTGCGCACGCTCCGTAGTCGTGTCGGTGGTCCGCGGAGGGGGGACCAGGTGGCGTGTCGCGAGTGGGCCGCAACCGCGCGCTAGGGTGCGCGCCATGCCGCAGCCACCGCAATTGACTCCTGAGCAGCGCGAAGCAGCACTGGCCAAGGCCGCCGAGGCACGCCGCGCCCGGGCCGAGTTGAAGGAGAAGCTCAAGATGGGTTCCCTGACCCTGAGCGATCTCCTCGCCCAGTCCGACAGCAGCGACACGGTCGGCAAGATGAAGGTGCTGGCGGTCCTCGAGTCGCTCCCGGGTGTGGGCAAGGTCCGCGCCCGCCGGGCGATGGAGGAGATCGGCATCGCCGACAGCCGCCGCGTCCGGGGCCTGGGCGAGCAACAGCGCAAGTCGCTGCTCGACGCCTTCTCGGGCTGAGCGGGCCTCCGGGTCCGCGTTGCTCGTCACGGTCTCCGGCCCCCCGGGGTCCGGAACCACCACGACCGGAGAACACGTCGCCGCCCGGCTCGAGCTCGACCTCGTGCCGGGCGGCGAGGTGTTCCGGGCGATGGCGGTCGAGCGGGGGATGAGCCTGCCGGTCTTCGGCCGGTACGCCACCGACCACCCCGAGGTCGACGTCGAGCTCGACGCTCGGCTCGCCCTGCGGGCCCGGGCCGGGAGCGTGGTGCTCGAGTCCCGCCTGGCCGGCTGGATCGCGCACAACGAGAAGCTCGCCGCGGTCACCGCGTGGATCGACTGCGACCCGGAGATCCGGGCCCGCCGGGTGGCCGAGCGCGAGGGCGTCGACGTGGCCCGGGCGATGGCCGACAACGACGAGCGTCAGCTGGTCGAGCGGGCCCGGTACCTTGCGCTCTACGGCATCGACATGGCCGACCTGGCGATCTACGACCTGGTGCTCGACTCCGGCGTGCTCCGGCCCGACGAGCTGGCGGACCAGATCGTCGCCGCGACCGACAAGCGCTTCCCGTGACCGGCGGGCGGAGCGCCCGCCCGCACGCGCCGTAGCGTCCCGACCGGGGATTTCACGATCTGACGGGCCGGCACGGTAGCCTTGTCCGTCGACTCCCGACCCGTTGCCACGAGGTACGCGCCCGCATGGCTTCCCGCCAAGACACGATGATGAACCCGTCGATCGAGGAGCTGTTCGATCGCGCCGGGTCGAAGTTCTCCCTGGTCACGCTCAGCGCGATGCGGGCGCGCCAGATCAACGCCTACTTCAACCAGCTGGGCGAGGGCCTGGGCGCCATCGTGCCGCCCCAGGTGACCTCGGTGGCCCGCAAGCCGCTGTCGATCGCCTTCGAGGAGATCGCCGGCGACAAGATCGTCATGACCCGCCCCAGCGAGGCGGCGGAGGGCACCGACGACGCCGAGCCCCCGGCCGGCGGGGGCGAGGGCGCCGAGTCCGAGTAGGGCTCCTGGTGCTGGAGGGGCGGCACGTCGTCCTGGGGGTCTCGGGCGGCATCGCCGCCTACAAGGCGATCGAGGTGTGCCGCCGGCTGGTCGACCGCGGCGCCCACGTCGTGCCCGTGCTGACGCGCGGCGCCACCCGGTTCGTCGGGCCGACCACGTTCTCCGCGCTCGCCTCCGAGCGGGCCCGCACGTCGCTGTTCGAGGACCCCGACCCGATCCCCCACACCCGGCTCGGGCAGGGCGCTGACGTGGTGGTCGTGGCCCCGGCCACCGCGCGGGTCATCGGCAGCTACGCGGCCGGCATCTCCAACGACCTGCTCACGGCCACGCTGCTGGCCACCGAGGCGCCGGTCGTCCTATGCCCGGCGATGCACACCGAGATGTGGCGCCACCCGGCCGTGCAGGACAACCTGGCCACCCTCGCCCGCCGCGGCGTCCACGTCGTCGCGCCGGAGGAGGGCCGCCTCGCCGGCGGCGACGTCGGCCAGGGGCGCCTTGCCGCCCCCGAGGCGATCGTGGCCGCCTGCGAGGAGGTGCTGGGCGCCACCCGCGACCTGGCCGGGCTGCACGTCCTGGTGACGGCCGGCGGCACCCGCGAACCGATCGACCCTGTCCGGTTCCTCGGCAACCGGTCGTCGGGCAAGCAGGGCCACGCGCTGGCCGCCGAGGCCGCCGCCCGCGGGGCCAAGGTCACCCTGGTCACCACCGTCGGGCTGCCGGTGCCGCCGGGCGCCGACGTCGTCCGGGTCGAGACCGCGGCCGAGATGGACGAGGCCGTCGGGCGGGTGGCCTCGGCCGCCGACGTGGTGGTCATGGCCGCCGCGGTGGCCGACTTCCGGCCTGCGGCGGTGGCCCCGCAGAAGATCAAGAAGGGCGACGGCGTACCCCAGATCACCCTCGAGCCGACCGTCGACATCCTGGCCGGCCTGGGCGCGCGCAAGCCTCCGGGCCAGACCCTCGTCGGATTTGCTGCAGAGACCGACCGCATGCGGCAGAATGCTCTCTCCAAGCTCGTGGCCAAGGGTGCGGACCTGATCGTCGCCAATGATGTGACGGCCCCGGGTGCTGGGTTCGAGCACGACACCAACCATGTCGTGATCCTGAATGCCGACGGCACTGAGCGCGAGGTGCCCTTGGCGGACAAGCGGGCGATCGCCCGTGCCGTGTTCAATGCCGTCCGAGACAGGAGAGACACACCGTGAGCCGTTGGACCTTCACGTCCGAGTCCGTGACCGAGGGTCACCCCGACAAGATGGCCGACCAGATCAGCGACGCGATCCTCGACGCGATCCTGACCCAGGACCCGGTGGCCCGCGTCGCCTGCGAGACCATGGTCACCACCGGCCTCGCCATCGTCGCCGGTGAGATCACCACCAGCGCCTACGTCGAGATCCCCTCGATCGTCCGCGAGACGATCAAGGGAATCGGCTACGACCGCGAGTCGGTCGGCTTCGACGGCAACACCTGCGGCGTCATGACCTCGATCGACCCCCAGTCGCCCGACATCGCGCAGGGCGTCGACACCGCCTACGAGAAGCGTTCCGACGGCGCCGAGGAGGACCTCGACAGCCAGGGCGCCGGCGACCAGGGGATGATGTTCGGCTACGCGGTCGACGAGACCGAGGACCTCATGCCGCTGCCGATCTGGCTGGCCCACCGGCTGGCCCACCGGCTGTCCGAGGTCCGCAAGGCGGGCATCCTGCCCTACCTCCGCCCCGACGGGAAGACCCAGGTCACCTTCGACTACCAGGACGGCGTGCCGGTCGAGCTGAAGACCGTCCTCATCTCCACCCAGCACCAGCCCGGCCTCGACGCCGACACGCTCATCAAGCCCGACCTGATCGAGCATGTCATCCGGCCGCTGGTGCCGCCGCGGTTCCAGGACGACGACTACCGGGTGCTGGTCAACCCGACCGGCAGCTTCGAGCTGGGCGGCCCCCACGCCGACTGCGGCCTCACCGGCCGGAAGATCATCGTCGACACCTACGGCGGCGCGGCCCGCCACGGCGGCGGCGCCTTCTCGGGCAAGGACCCGTCCAAGGTCGACCGATCGGGCGCCTACGCCGCCCGCTGGGTGGCCAAGAACCTGGTCGCCGCCGGCGCCGCCACGCGGGCCGAGGTCCAGGTCGCCTATGCCATCGGCGTGGCCCGGCCGGTCTCGTTGCTGGTCGACACCTTCGGCACCGAGACCGTCGACCCGGCCCGCATCGTCGACGCCGTCAAGGAGGTGTTCGACCTCCGCCCGGCTGCGATCGTGCGCGATCTCGACCTGCGACGGCCGATCTACAAGAAGACGGCCGCCTACGGTCACTTCGGTCGCAACGACAAGGAGCTGACCTGGGAGCAGACCACCCGCGTCGACGACCTCAAGAGCGCGCTGGGGCTCTGACCCGCCAGGTGGTCCGAGTCCGGCCCGACGAGCCGGCCATCGACAAGACGTTCGACTACCTGGTCCCCGACTCGCTCGGGGACCAGGTGCGCGTCGGCGACCGGGTCCGGGTCGCGCTGGCCGGGCGCCGGGTGGGCGGCTGGGTCACCGAGGTCGGCGTCGAGCCGCCGCCCGGCGTCGAGCTGCGCCCGCTGGCCCGGTGGTCGGGCCGGGGCCCGACACCGGACCTGCTCGACCTGGCCGACTGGGCAGCGTGGCGCTGGGCGGGGCGGCCGGCGTCGTTCCTGCGGACCGCGTCGCCCGAGCGGATCGTCACGGGCCTCCCGACCGTGCGCCCCCGGCCGTCCGGGGCGTCCCTCCCGGGCGGCGGTCGCCTGGCGGCCGACGCCCTGCGCCACGACCGGTCGGTGATG
>JBKPHT010000152.1:0-3659 GCA_046730015.1 Actinomycetota bacterium | reverse complement strand
CGGGCCCGCATGGCCGACCTGGGGGTCGACGTCCTGCTGCTGTCGGTCGGCCCGGACCTGCCCTGGCTCACCGGCTACGAGGCGATGCCGCTGGAGCGGCTGACGATGCTGGTGCTGCCCCGGGACGGCGAGGCGACGCTGGTCGTTCCCCGGCTGGAGGCGCCGAGGGTGGTCGAGCGGCCGGACGTGTTCTCTCTGCGCCCGTGGGAGGAGACCGAGGACCCGGTGGCCATCGTCGCCGGCCTGGCCGGCCCGGCCGCCCGGGTGGCGGTGGGCGACCGGACCTGGGCCCGGTTCGTCCTCGACCTCCAGGCCGCCCTGCCGGGGACGGCGTTCACCCGGGGTGGCGAGGTGACCGGCCCGCTGCGGGTGGTGAAGGAGCCGGCCGAGGTCGAGGCCCTCCGCCTGGCCGCCGCGGCCGTCGACCGCATCGCCGCCGACCTGCAGGCGGGGACCATCCCGCTGGTCGGCCGGACCGAGGCCGAGGTGTCGGCCGACCTGGGGCGGCGGATCGTGGACGAGGGCCACCAGCACGTCAACTTCGCCATCGTGGCGGCGGGCGCCAACGCCGCCAGCCCCCACCACGAGGCCGGCAACCGGGTCATCCGGCCCGGCGAGGTCGTGCTGTGCGACTTCGGTGGCACCATGCTCGACGCCGACGGCGTGGGCTACTGCAGCGACATCACCCGCTGCGTCCACGTCGGCGAGCCGCCGGCGGAGGTCGCCGAGGCCTACGCGGTGCTCCACGACGCCCAGCGGGCGGCCGTGGCCGCCGCGGCCGTCGGCACACCCTGCGAGCAGGTCGATGCGACGGCCCGGCGGATCATCGCCGGTGCCGGCTACGGCGACCGGTTCATCCACCGAACCGGCCACGGCATCGGGGTCGAGGAGCACGAGGACCCCTACATCGTGGCGGGCAACACCACCCCGCTGGCTGCGGGGCATGCGTTCTCAGTCGAGCCGGGCATCTACGTCCCCGGCCGCTTCGGCCTCCGCCTGGAGGACATCGTCGTGGCGGCCGACACCGGCCCCGACGAGCTCAACTGGGCCGACCATGCCCTCGCGGTGGTCGACGGCTGATCCTCCGGGTTCGATGACGGCGGCCCGCCGCCCCTACCCTCGCTCGCCGTGATCCGTCTCGACGCCGCCACCGTGCTGCTGCAGTGGGCCGTCGGCGGCCTGCTGTTCCTCTGGGTCACGACCCGGGGGCGGGAGGTGGGGATCGGCTACGGCTGGCTGGTCCGGGGCGTGTACATCGCGATGGCGCTGGGCGCCTTCGCGGTGGGGGTGTGGGTCGACCCGGTCCCGGTCAGGGAGGCCTCCGCGCTGGCGGTGGCGATCGCCACGGGCGGAGCGCTGGCGGTGTCGGTGGTGCGGCGGAAGGCGGGCGTCGCGGGCGAGCGGGAGCGGGTGGCCCGCCGGTCGGCCCGGGTGAGCGCGATGACCGGCATCGACCGGCGGCCCGACGGGCCGGACGCGGACCGGCCCGAGTTCCCCCCGGCGCTCGACCTGGTGGCGCCGCTGCTGGGCCTCCCGGGCCTGGTCGCGGCCGGGGTGGCGGCGGGCGACCCGTGGCCGCTGTCGGTGGCCCGGGTGCTGGTCGGGGCCGCGTTCCTGGGGGCGATCTCCGATGGGATGCTGCTCGGCCACTGGTACCTGGTGCAGCCGGGCCTGGCGCGCCGGCCGCTGTTGGAGATGGTCCGGTGGACGGGGCTGATCTGGCCGTTCGAGATCCTCGTCCTCCTGTGGCCGGTGGGCATGGTGTCGGTGCTGAACGGCTCGATCGACGACGGCTACGGCGGCGTCTTCGGCTGGTTCTGGGTGGCGTGCGCGGTCACGACGATCGGCCTCGTCGTGGTCACCCGGGCGGCGCTGCGGGAGCGCTACTACTCGGCCGTGATGGCGGCGACCGGGCTGCTCTACCTGGCCATCCTCACCGCGTTCGGCACCGACCTGGTGGCCCGCGCCGTGCTCGCCACCTGAGGAGGGCGGTCCGCCCCGGGTCAGCCCCGGAGGTCGACCCGGGGGCACTGGGGCGGCGCGTTCACCGGGTTGCACCGGGCCGGCGTGTCGCCCGGCAGGTCGACGACGTAGCCGGTGCCGAACCGTTCGTCGGGCCACACGTAGTCGGTGGAGACGTACTGGGCCCCGCTCGCCAGTGCCGCCTCGCGCATCGTCGTGTCGCCGGTCCGGGCCTGGACGGTGTCGGCGTCGGCCCGCGTCCGGACGATGAATCCGGTCTCGACCAAGGAACGGATGCGGCCGGCCGAGCCGACCGGGTCGTTGACCACGGTCATGGCGGCGTCGGGGTCGGTCTCCGGCACGTCGACGAACACCGTCCGGTCTGCCAGGTCCGGCACCTCGGCCCGGTAGGCGTCGCGCTTGGCGCCCTTGTCGTCGAGGACGAACAGCACCTGCCCGCGGACGTCCTCGACCCGGGGCCAACGGCCGGCCCGGACGGCGTCGGCCAGGGTGGCCGACCGGCCCCGCACCTCGGCGGGGGTCAGCACGCGGTCGGGCGGAAAGACGGAGGCGATCTCCTGCTCCAGCGCGGCGAAGGCGGCGCGGGTCCACGGCAGGGGGGTCACGAACCCGAACCCGGGGTCGTCGATGGCGCCGTCCTTGGCCTCGATCTGGACGGTCACCGGGATGTGGCGGGGATGGGCGTCGGACCACTCCCTCACCTGGGTGAGGCAGTCGACGAGGGTAGGGCAGGTCGACCGGTAGTCGACCTCCTGCACGTGGAGGACCTTGAGCCCGGGGCCGGCCAGGCCGGGGTCGGGCGGGGCAAGGCCGAGCAACGGCACGAGCGCCGGCGTCGCGTAGAGCCCGCCGTCGGGCTCGTCGACGAACACGTCGAGCTCGATCTGGCGGACCCCGGCGTCGAGCTCGTCGGGCAGCGGCCGGTGCGTGTACTGGAACCCCTGGGCGGCCGGGCCCAGCACGGCGGTGAGCGCGTCGAACAGCACCGGCTCCGGCTCGACGTGGTAGCTGTTGTGGGACGCCAGCACCTGCATCTGGTTGAGCCGGATCTGCGGGCCGCGGCCGTGCCCGGGGCCGCCGGGCCCGGGGCCGGGGGGCACCGGCCCGGTGACGCAGGCCGCGGCCAGGACGCCGATGGCGGCGACCGCGACGGCGAGCGGGAGGAACGGGGCACGGCGGCGCATGGCGGCAGCATGCCAGGGCCGGGCGGTCGCCGCGCCGTCACGCGATCGTCTGTTGACGGGAGTCCAGCGAATCTCCTAGGTTGCGCGCTGTGTGACGCCAGTCACTGACATCGGTCACACAGGGGACGCCCGCGCCGCAGGGCGTGTGAGGAGGGGGACCAGGTGGTGGGTTCGACAGCGAAGCGTTCACGATGGTTCCGGCGCGCCGCAGGCGTGCTGGCGCTCGGGCTGCTGGCTGCGGCCTGCGGCGGTGGCGGCGACGACTCGGACGGCGGCACCGGCGCCACCGAGGACGCCGGCACCGTCACCCCGGGAGGCAAGGTCGTCTACGGCCTCGAGGCCGAGACCACCGACGGCTTCTGCCTGCCCGAGGCCCAGCTCGCCATCTCGGGGATCATGGTCGCCCGGGCCATCTACGACACGCTGACCCGCCCCAACGGCGAGGGCGGCTATGACCCGTGGCTGGCCCAGTCGGTCGAGCACAACAACGAC
>JBKPHT010000151.1:0-5067 GCA_046730015.1 Actinomycetota bacterium | reverse complement strand
GGATGGCCGCTCCTGACGCTGCTTGACCTGCCGCCCGTACCCGGCACCGCCGTGGTGCCCCTTATCGATCCGACCCCGGTCTACCCGTGGATCATGACCCATCGCCGTGACCTCCGACACTCCGGGTTGTTGGCGCTTCGCGACGCCGTTCACCAACTCACAGCGGACAACGGATGGCTCGACGTGCCGCCGTCGCCCTGGTTCGCGATCGGCGACCAGCAGCTGTTGGCCGAGGTCGCCAAATAGGTCCTCGACCGCGTCGGGGCCGCGGTCACGAGGAGACTTCGCCTCGAACCAGCCGGTCACGTCGCTGGTCAGACGCTCGACCTGGGAGCGATCGCCGGCCCGCACCGGGACGAAGTCCATGCCGAGAACCCCATGTCGACGAACGCCACCAGACGTTCCGCCACGGTCGCAGCCCCTACGCGGCGGCCAAGGGCGTCCGTGAGCCCTCACCCGGGCGGCGGCGAAGGCGTCCATCCCGCCGGCGTTCGCATCGATGCCTTAGTCCGGGACCCTTCGACGCGCCCATGCCCTGTCGTTCACACGCGTCCGGCCCACCCACAGGGCAAGCCGGACCACCTCACATCCGCGCGCCCGTCAGACGCGGCTGACTCTCCTACCGAGCCGCCAGCTCTTCCTCGAGCACGCCGTGCTTCAGCAGAAGCCGCGACCTGATCGCGTTCTCGTTCCGCTGATGCCGCGCCGACAGCTCCGTGATCGACGCTCCCTCCCGGAACGCCGCGACAAGCCGACCGTCCTCGGCCTGGTCCCACCGGAGCCCCTGACGCGGATGCCGAAGGCGCTTCAACGCTAACGCCGGCGGCACCGCGTGCTCGACGGCGGTTCCGACAGCGACCGCGTTCAGGTAGTCCACGTTCACCGCGTATCCCCCGTCGCTGTAGGCGTCGGCGAGCGTCGCCAGGATCGGACTACGCCAACGCCGTGCGAGCCGATGTAGCGCGACGCTCGTCTCGATCCACGGCCGACCATCGTCGCAACTCCGGACGACTACACCAAGGAGCTCGTCGCGGACCGGAGCCGACGACTCCACCAGAGCAGCCCTCAGCGCACTCGCAGCCGTCTCGCCCTCGCAACGCATCACGCACAGTCGAGCAACGATGTCGGCCACCTGGCGGTCACGGTCCCTCGGGTCCTCCAGGCCCGACACTCGCTGCTCTCGACTGTCGTCCGTCTCGGCGCTCACTCGACCACTCCCCCTTGCGCGCATCTGGTTGCTCCGTGCACGCATCGGCACTTGTGACATCCCTGTGACATGCCGCCTCGATCGCAGCATTCCCGGCCTGGCCAGGGCCGGTCGCTCCTGGAGAGTTACGACATCTGATCCGGCAGGGCGCTGTCGGGAACATTTGTTCGTGTCGACTTGCGCTGACCTGCGAAGATGGTCGCAACGTCTCGCGGCATCATCGGTCCTCAGTCACCCGACATCGTCGAACGCTGCGTCGAGAAGCTCTGCGTACAGCGGGTGCGGGAATACAAGGCCGCCCAGCTCGTCCCGGCGAAACCACCGCAACTCGCTGTGCTCCTCCGGGGCACGATTCCTGATGGCTCCCTCCCATTCGGTGACGAGCCAGATGGTGAGCATGACCGGGACCGACTCGTCTTCGACCTGTCGCCACCACTCACTCGTCGTGACTACTTCGACGCCGAGTTCTTCCTTCAGCTCGCGCCGAAGCGCACCGGCGAGGCTTTCGTGTCGCTCGACGTGACCCCCAACCATGTCCCAGACGTCGGGGAACTCAGCTCGCGTCTTCGTGCGATGGCCGAGCAGCACGCGGCCGTCGTTGAAGAGGAGAGCTCCGACCATGCGGTTCGAGGACATGGCCTTTCCTGCGCCACGCTGCGGTCGGCTGCTAGTCCTCGAAGACGGGGTCGCGCTTCTCGAGGTGCGCCATCACCGCCTCGACCTGGTTCCTACTGCCGAGGAGCGGCTTGATCGTCTCGCGCTCGTCTCGGAACTGCTCGGCGAGCGATGCGTACCTCGCCCGGTTGAGAAGCTTCTTGACGCCGCGAATGGCCTGCGGGCTCTTACGGGCGATCTCCTGCGCGAGCGCGAGCGCGTCGTCGAGCGGCGAGTCGCTGACTCGGGTCACGAGTCCGATCCGTGCCGCTTCCTCGGCCGAGACCATGCGGCCGGTGAACGAAAGCTCTTTGGCGACATCCAAGCCCACGAGCAGCGGGAGCATTGCCGTGCCGGTCATGTCAGGCACCAGCCCCCATCGGATCTCGAGCACCGAGAACCGAGCGTCGGGGGAAGCGATTCGCATGTCGGCGCAGAGCGCGATCTGGCAGCCGCCACCGAGGACAACGCCATGGACTGCGGCGATGACGGGAGACTCCACCTCCTGCCACACGTAGGCCGCCTGCTGCGCGAGGTGCGTGATACGGCCGCTGGTCTCGCCAATCTGCTGCAGAACGCCGTCGGACGGCTGGCTGTCCACGTCGCCGCCAGACATCGCTTGGAGGCTGCCGACGTCGAGCCCAGCGCAAAAACCTTGCCCCTCGCCGGACAAGACGACCACCCGCACGGACGAGTCCTGCTTCAGTTGCTCGCCCGTGTCAGCAAGCGCGGCCAACATTGGCACGTCGAGCGCGTTGAGCTTGTCAGCGCGGTTGAGCCGGACGCTGGCCACGCCATCGTCGATCGAGACAGTGACCCGCTGGGTAGTCAAAGAAGCCTGATCCACGACACCGTCCTTGTTCATGGCAACTCCTGACTCGTCTCGGTCACAGACAGAGACGAGATGGCGCCTCCGCCTGTGACATTCCCCCGGGGACTGACGACGGCATCCGACGATCGCGATCATCGCGGTCAACCAACCCCGCTCGCGGCGAGAACCTTCTCCACTCCATCAAGGCGCCCGGCCACGGCCGGGGCGCGAGAAGGCCCGGCTCGCTCGGCGGCTTGCGCCGCCGGCGGCCGGGCCTCGGGGTCTCAGTCAGCTGATCCTTCGGGCGAGGAGGATCTGACCGCCGGATCCCTACTGTCGCCTCCCAGGCTGCGTGTGACTGGTCATAGTCCGCACTCCCCCTGCCAGTGCGAGCCTGGCGGGGCCAGTTGGGTGGCGATGCGCGCCGGCATCCCCGTGTCCAGCGGGCACACCGAACTGCCCAGATTCAACAATGCGATATCGACGCCAGAAACCTCGAAGAGGACCGTCGCGCCGTCGCCGTAGTCGGCCAGTATCCCGGCCCAGCCATAGCCCTCGGCGCACTTGAGGTAGGTGATCTCAAACGTCAGGTCCTCCTCGACCGCGTCGGAGCTGGCGATGGCGTCGTGCAGCGCCGCCGCGTCGCAGCCACCAGCCGATGGCCCTGGAGCCGGCGCAATCGCCGGCCTCACCGGATCCGGCGAGTCCTCCACAGGTTGGGCCTGTGCCATGTCCACGGGTGCTGCGCTCGTGGTCGTGGTCTCCCGGCGCGAGCCGATGGCCGGGTCCGACGATGTCGTACCTGGCCGCCGGGTGGCGGTGTCGCCGTCGCCGCCCCCGTAGGCGACGAAGCCGGTCACCGCCAGGAGTGCCGTGAGAGCCGGTGCTAGCAGGAACGTCGAGAACTTCCGCATGCGAGGTGCCTTCCGCCGTGTGTTCGTATCCGAACTGACCCCCGGCAGACGGATCCGGTTGACATCAACGACCAAATCCTTGATGCGGCGCCTTGTCTCCAGGACCGTGCGGCTCGTCAGGTCACTCCGACGAGGGTCCAGGCGAGGGCGGCGGGGGGAGGTCGGACACGGGGCCGAGGTGGCGCAGCTTGTCCGGGTTGACGATCGAGCGGATGCCTTGGATCTGGCCGTCGGCGATGTCGAGCGACAGCACGTACAGGACCCGCTGGTGCCCGTCGAGGCCCAAGGCGCCGGGGTGGCCGTTCACCTCGACCGGTCGGATCGAGAAGCCCTCGATGCCCCTGGCGAACTGCATCCAGCTCACCAGCATCCGCGCCACCCGGCGGCGCCCGAACACCGGGTGCGCGATCGCCCGCGCCTTGCCGCCGCCGTCACCGTGCAGCCCCACGTCGTGGGCCAGCAAGGCCTCGAGCCCGTCGAGGTCGCCCGTCTGCGTGGCCGCCATGAACCTGCGTGCCAGCTCGTTGTGCTCCTCGCGCGAGGCCTCGAAGCGCGGCCTGTCCTGCTCGATGCGGCGGCGGGCGCGCACCGCCAGCTGCCGACACGCGGCCTCGCTCTTGCCGACGATCTCGGCGATGGCGTCGTAGCCGTAGTCGAACACCTCCCGCAGCAGGAACACGGCCCGCTGCTCGGGCGACAGGCGCTCCAGCAGGACGAGGAAGGCGAGCGACAACGAGTCCGACATCTCCGCGTGGTCGGCGGGATCGTCCAGACCCCCGGTCACCACCGGCTCCGGCAGCCATTCGCCGACGTAGGTCTCCCGTCGCACCTGCGCCGAGCGGAGCCGGTCGATGCCGAGGCGGGTGACGACGGTGGCCAGGTAGGCCTCCGGCACCTCGATCTTCTCGCCGGCCTGGAGGACGCGGTGCACGCGCAACAGCGCCTCCTGTACGACGTCCTCTGCCTCGCTCACACTGCCGAGCATCCGGTAGGCGATGGCGAACGCCCGCGGCCGCAGCTCGTCGAGCAGCTCCGCCATATCAGGCGAGCCCCTGGGCGAAGCCCTGCCGCCAGCTCGGGTAGCGCAGCTGCCAGCCGAGCTCGCGCTTGGCCTTGTCGTTCGAGGCGCCGCGGATCTCGGTCATGGCCATCACGACCATCTCCCCTCCCGCGAGGCGCCCGACCCAGCGCGGCACCCGCAGCGGACGCTTCGCACCGACGGCGGCCGCCAGCACCGGGAGGAACTCGGACGCGGGTGCCGGTTCGTCGTCGACGACGTGGTAGATCCCGGCAGGTCCGCCCTCGACGGCGGCGACGGTCGCCGTCGCGGCGTCCTCGATGTGGATGAAGGACCAGATGCCCGTGCCGCCGCCGACGATGGGGAACTGGCGCTTGCGGATCAGCTCGATCTGGCTGCCCGGTGGGTCGAGGGCGATCGAGGTGCCGGGGCCGTAGAACCAGCCGTAGCGCAGCACGAGGCC
>JBKPHT010000150.1:0-5550 GCA_046730015.1 Actinomycetota bacterium | reverse complement strand
CAGGAGGCGTTCGGCGACCGGCAGATCCCGCTGCAGGTGGCGGTCATGGGCTGCGTCGTCAACGGCCCGGGCGAGGCCCGCGACGCCGACCTGGGCATCGCCGCCGGCAAGAGCAAGGGGCATCTGTTCGTCCGGGGCCAGAACGTAGCCGTCGTGCCCGAGTCCGAGATGGTCGCCGCCCTGGTCGACTGGGCCGAGTACATCGACGAGCACGGGATCGACGCGGCGCTGGAACGGGCCCGGTCCACGAGCGACGCGGCCCGCCGCGCCGCCGAGCGCGACCGGGCCGAGCTGCTGGACGAGCAGGGCGCCGACGCCAACCGCAGCGAGCAGCGGGTCGAGGTCATCCGCAAGCTGGGGTAGGCGGTCGGGCCGCCGCTCCTCGAACCGGCGGCGCTGCCGGAAGCCAGGGCGCGGGGCGCCGCCGGAGCCCGATGCCGCCGGCACGCCCCGGCGGCCTAGCCTGGCGCTATGGCCCAGCCGGTCCCCCCTCGCCCGAGCCTGCTGGGCCGCGTCGCGATCGTCGCCGTCGTCCTGTTCGTCGCGTGGCTGGTGCTGCAGGTGCTGCTCGGGTGGGTGTTCGCGTTCGTGCGGACGCTGCTGTTCGTGGCGCTGTTCGCGGTGATCGCCTGGGTTGTCCTGGTCGGGCGCGGCGGCGACTGATCGCCGCGAAAAAACCCGAAAACCGGCCGAAACGGCGTCCCTACGGGTGGTGCGGGAGGACTAGCCTTTGCGTCCGGTCGCCACGCAGGGGAAGGGCAGGCAGTGCCTCGCACTCGGAACACGGACGCAACCGAACCGACACCGGGCGCTCGGTACCGTCGGCCCGTCGTGCGCGTCGCCACCCGCTCCCACAACTCGCGCGTGGCCCTGGTGGGGCTGGCGGCGTTGGCCGCGGTCGTGGCCCTCGCCGGCGGCGGGGGGACGGGGCCGACCGACGCCGCGGCGGCCGGCCCGGCCCGGGCGGTCGACGACGGCGACGCCATCCGCGACGTCGACTTCGCCGACGTGGCCCAGCCCGGCACCGCCTGCGCGGAGGGGCTCCGCATCAGCCCGCCCCGGCGGATCTCGGTCGCCGGCGGCCACAGCGGCCTGCTCGACCTCGGGCGCCGGACCCGGCTGGAGGTCGATGACGAGGTCGCGTTCGGCGACCTCGACGGCGACGGCGCCGACGAGGCGGTCGTCCACGCCACCTGCACCTACGGGGCCAACGGCGCCGAGGACACCGTGCAGGTGTGGGGGCTCGACGGTGACGGCGACCCGGTCGTGGTGGCGGCGATCGACGAGCCGTCCACCCGGCTCACGGGCCCGCTGCCGCCGGCGGTGAAGTCGGTGGCCGTCCGGGACGGCGAGGTGGCCGTCACCTGGACCAGCTACGACGACGACGACCCGAACTGCTGCCCGTCGAAGCAGACCGTCCTCCGCTACGCGCTGGACGGCGGCGCGCTCGAGCAGGTCGGCCGGCCCGTCACCCGCGCCGCGTCCTCGTAGCCGCCGCGCCCCCGGGACCGGGAAGTCCGTCCGGGCCCCCGTCGCCCGGCCGGTACGCTCCGAGCCCTATGGCGAAGGTTCTCACCGCCCAGGCCGACGACTTCCCCCGCTGGTACCAGGACGTCCTGTCCAAGGCCCAGCTGGCGGAGAACGGCCCGGTGCGGGGCACGATCGTGATCCGGCCCTACGGCTACGCGATCTGGGAGCGGATCCAGGCCGAGGTCGACGCCCGGATCAAGGCGGCGGGGGCGGAGAACGCCTACTTCCCCCTGTTCATCCCCGAGAGCTACCTCCGCCGCGAGGCCGACCACGTCGAGGGGTTCAGCCCGGAGCTCGCGGTGGTCACCCACGCGGGCGGCAAGCCGCTCGACGAGCCGATCGTCGTCCGCCCCACCAGCGAGACGGTCATCGGCGAGTACATGGCCCGCTGGATCCAGAGCTACCGCGACCTCCCCCTCCTCCTCAACAGCTGGAACAACGTGGTCCGGTGGGAGCTGCGCCCTCGCCTGTTCCTCCGCACCACCGAGTTCCTGTGGCAGGAGGGCCACACCGCGCACGCCACCCGGGCCGACGCCGCCGCCTACGCCACCCGCATCCTGCACGAGGTGTACGAGGACTTCATGGTCAACGTGCTGGCCATGCCCGTGCTGGTGGGCCGCAAGACGCGCAGCGAGCGGTTCGCGGGCGCCATCAACACGATGACGCTCGAGGCCATGATGCGCGACGGCAAGGCCCTGCAGATGGGCACCAGCCACGAGCTGGGCCAGAACTTCGCCAAGGCCTTCGACATCACCTACCTCGACGCCGAGGGCGCCACGCAGCACTGCTGGACGACCTCGTGGGGCTCGACCACCCGGATGATCGGCGGGCTGATCATGACCCACGGAGATGACGACGGCCTGGTGGTGCCGCCCCGGCTGGCCGCCACCCAGGCGGTGGTGCTGCTGGTCAAGGACGACGGGGGCGCCGGCGAGCAGGCGGCGGCGCTGACCCGGGCGCTCGGCGACGCGGGCGTCAAGGTCCGGCTCGACGACCAGGTGGCGACCAGCTTCGGGCGCCGGGCCACCGATTGGGAGCTGAAGGGGGTCCCGGTCCGGCTGGAGGTGGGGCCCCGCGACCTGGCCGAGGGCAACGTGACCCTGGTCCGGCGCGACACGGGCGACAAGCAGCAGGTGCCGGTAGCCGAGGCGGCCGGTCGGGTGGCCGACCTGCTGGACGTGGTCCAGGCCGACCTCCTGGCCGCGGCGACGGCCCGGCGCGACGCCGCCACCCGCGACGTGGCCAACCTCGACGAGGCCGCCGAGGCGGCCCAGGACGGCTTCGCCCGGGTGCCGTGGGGCGTGGTCCGGGGCGACGGCGAGGCCCGCCTGGCGGGCCTGGGCATCACGGTCCGCTGTCTGATGGGGGCCGACGGCTCGCTGCCCCCCGACGACGACGATCCCGACCTCGTGGCGGTGGTGGCGCGCGCCTATTGACGTGCAGTAATGCTGACGGTGAGTGACCGAGCTCGCCCGCTATACTTCAGCGTCCGTTCCGTTCGAATCCGTCGTCGAGCGAAGGCGTGGGCCAGTGCCCACGCCTTTCGTATGACGTCGGTCGTATGACAGAGGAGGTGCTGCCGAGATGACCGTCGCCGAGCGCGTGCGCGACCTCGTGCAACCCCTCCTGGCCGACCGCGACCTCGACCTCTACGACGTCGAGCTGGCCGGCCCTGTGCTGCGCGTGGTGGTCGACCGCCCCGAGGGCCTCGACCTCGACGCGCTGAGCGACGCCACCCGGGCGGTGTCCCGGGCGCTCGACGATGCCGACCCCATCCCCGGCCACTACACCCTCGAGGTCACGAGCCCGGGCCTGGAGCGGGCGCTCCGCACTCCGCAGCACTTCGCGCGGGCGGTGGGCGAGACGATCCGGGTCCGTACCGTCCCCGGCGCCGCCGGCGACGAGCGCCGGGTGGTAGGGGTTCTCAGCGCGGCCGACGACGACGGCATCACCGTCCGCACCGGCACCGACGACGCGGGCGCCCCGGTCGAGCGGCGCCTCACCTACGCCGAGGTCGAGCGGGCGCGCACGGTCTTCGAGTGGGGGCCGCGCGACAAGCCGGGCAAGGCACGACGGGCGCAGGCGGGCAGGCAGGCGACGAGCAACGAGAAGAGGGATCACAGGTCATGAGCGAGATGATGGAGGCGCTGCAGGCCCTGGCCGCGGACAAGGGCATCTCTGTCGACACCCTGATGGCGGCACTGGCCGACGCGCTCGAGTCGGCCTACAAGCGGATGCCCGGAGCCCACGAGTACGCGTGGGTGACGATCGACCCGTCGAACTTCGACATCCGCGTCTACGCGCAGGAGATCGACGAGGACGGCGAGCCCTACGGCCCCGAGCTCGACGTGACCCCCAAGGACTTCGGCCGCATCGCCGCCCAGACGGCGCGCCAGGTCATGACCCAGCGCATCCGGGAGGCCGAGCGCGAGCTCCGCTACGAGGAGTACGCCGGCCGCGAGGGCGACATCGTCACCGGCACCGTCCAGCAGGGCGACAGCCGCTACACCCTCCTGAGCCTCGGGCCGGTCGAGGCGCTGCTGCCCCAGGCCGAGCAGGTGCCCCACGAGCGGCCGGAGGCCAACACCCGGCTCAAGGCATACATCGTGGAGGTCCGGCGGACGTCCAAGGGCCCCCAGATCGTCGTGTCCCGCACCCATCCCGGCCTGGTGCTCGAGCTGTTCAAGCTCGAGGTGCCGGAGATCGCCGACGGCGTGGTCGAGATCAAGGCGTGCGCCCGGGAGCCCGGGCACCGGACGAAGATCGCCGTCTGGTCCAACGACAGCAACGTCGACCCGGTGGGCGCCTGCGTCGGCGCCCGGGGCGCGCGCGTCCGCCAGGTGGTCAACGAGCTCCGCGGCGAGAAGATCGACATCGTCCCGTTCAGCGACGACTCCTACGAGTTCGTGGCCAAGGCGCTGTCGCCGGCCAAGGTCAAGGAGGTCTGGATCAACGAGGAGACGGGCGTCGCCGAGGTGATCGTGCCCGACTACCAGCTGTCGCTGGCCATCGGCAAGGAGGGCCAGAACGCCCGCCTGTCGGCCCGGCTGACGGGCTGGCGGGTCGACATCAAGAGCGAGACCCAGCTCGTCGAGGAGGAGCAGTTCAGCCAGCAGGACTGGGCCGAGGGCGAGTGGGTCGTCGACCCCGAGACCGGCGAGCAGGTGTGGCAGCCCGCTGAGGGCGGCCCGGCCCTGTCGGCCGAGGACTGGGAGGCCGGCGTCGCCGAAGGGGCCGAGGGCGAGAGCGCCGAGGCTGCCGAGGTCGGCGAGACCGCCGGGGCGGAGGCCGAGCCGGCCGCGGCCACCGCGGAGGCGCCGACCGACGAGGCCGCGACCGAGGAGAAGCCGGACGAGAACCTGCCGGCCGACGAGCCCTAGTGCTCGCCGAGCCCCAGCGCACCTGCATCGGGTGCCGGCGGAAGGCGCCCCAGTCGGAGCTGATCCGCTTCGTGGCCGGTCCCGACGGATCCGCGGTGGAGGGCCGTAGACTGCCAGGACGCGGAGCGTGGCTCTGCCGACGCACCTACGAGGCGTGCCGGGCGCTTGCCGACCGCCGCGGAGCGTTCTCACGGGCGTTCCGGGGCTCCGGGAAACGCTGAGCGCCGAGATGCGGAGACCCACCGTTCGTCCTCGACCGGTGGGCTGCGCGAGGATGGAGGGCTGCAATCCGCACCGACACGTGCGCGATTCGCGCCCGAAGTAAAGACGAAGGGCTGGTCAGACAGAACTTTGGCAGCGAAGATCAGGGTCCACGAGCTCGCCAGAGAGCTCGGGCTCACGAACAAAGAGTGCCTCGACCTCTCCCTGCAACTGGGCATCGGGGTGAAGACGCACTCCTCGGGCATCGAGGAGGCGCAGGCAGACCGCGTCCGGCGCCGGGCCGAGCGTGAGGGTCTGGTCCGCGCCGAGCAGCCCGAGGAGCCCAAGCCGTCGAAGGCCGCCAAGAGCGGCGGCGCCAAGGGCGCCGCGAAGAGCGCCGGCGCGCCCGCCAAGCCGGCCGCGCGGCCCAAGGCCGAAA
>JBKPHT010000149.1:0-9630 GCA_046730015.1 Actinomycetota bacterium | reverse complement strand
GTTCGAGGTGGTGCAGGATCGGCTGCTGTTGCGGCCCGAGGAGGTGGCGCGATCGCTGGCGATCGGGCGGACGGCGGTGTTCGCGCTGATCCGTACGGGCGAGTTGCGGTCGGTGAAGATCGGCAAGTCCCGCCGCGTCCCGGTCGATGCGGTGACCAAGTACGTCGCCGGGCTCAGCGCCTAGTTCTTTTCGGCAACTGACGACGATGGCGTCCCGGCGCAAGGGGAAGCGGATCGACACACCCGAGGGCCTACGGGTGTTCGGCAAGGCGGCCAACCGGGAGGGGTCGGTGTACCGGCAGGCGGACGGCCGCTGGTGCGCCACCTGGTGGGTGCCCGGCGAGAAGCGGCCCCGCAAGGCCACCGGCAAGACCCAGCAGGAGGCCGTCGAGCGGCGGGCCAAGCGGCGGGAGCAGGCGGGCTTGGAGCTCGGCGGGCTGCGGACGGTCGGGAGCCTGGCCGACTGGTGGCTGCACAACGTTCACCGCCAGGCGGTCCGGGCCTCGACGTGGGCGAAGTCGGAGGACCGGGTGCGGCGGATCAAGGCCACCTTGGGCGAGCTTCCGGTGGTCGACCTCGACTACCGGGTCGTTACCGAGTGGCAAGCGAAGCTCGCGCAGGAGCTGGCGCCGCGCACGGTGCGTCACCATCGCCAGACGCTCGCCCAGGTGGTGGACGAGGCGGTGAAGATGGGCGCGCTGGTCGGGAACCCGGTCCGGTCGGTCAAGCCGCTGCGGGCCACCGACGCGGACGGCGTCGCGCTCGACCGGGACGAGACCAGAGCGCTGCTGGCCGCCGCCCGGGATCACCGCCTCGGCGCGGCCGTGGCGTTGCTGTTCCTTCAGGGCTGGCGGGTGTCGGAGGTGCTGGGCGTGGCGTGGGAGGATCTGGACCTTGAGGCGGGCACGGCGCTGGTGCGGCGGGCGTCGGTGTACGTCGACGGTCGGGGCCAGCAGCTCGGGCCACCCAAGACCGAGGGCGCCCGGGGCGAGCACTGGCTCATGCCCACCGTTGTCGCCCTGCTCCGGAAGCGACGGGAGCTACAGGACCAGGAGCGGGCGGCGGCCCCGCGGTGGGAGACCGTGACCTATGACGGGGAGCGGATCAGCCTTGTGTTCACGAACCCGACCGGCGGGCTCGTGTTGCGCCAGGCCGTCGCCAAGGTGGTCAAGCAGGCGGCCAAGACCGCCGGTATCGCCGCCGACCTGGGCACCCACACCGGGCGGCGCACTGTCGTGACCACGCTGTTCGTGGACGGCGACGAGGCCCTGGAGGACATCGCCCGCTTCGTCGGCCACGCCCGGCCGGCCACCACCGCCGGCTACGTGAAGAGACTCGGCCGCCGCCCCCAGGCGGTCGCCCAGCGGGCCGCGGTCGTTCTCGATGGCGACGACCACGCCGACGACGAGGACACTCCCGCCAGGGTTCGGAATCACCCCGGCGAACTTGGGAGCAACGCTGGGAGCAACCGCCCTGCACCACCCGATCAGGCCCTACACGACGGTGGACCATAACCGCAGGTCAGCGGACGTTTGCTGGACGGTGGTACACCGTCCAGGACTAGTGCGTGGAGGTGATGGGATTCGAACCCACGACTTCTTCGATGCGACCGAAGCGCTCTAGCCAGCTGAGCTACACCCCCGGATGGGACTGCTCATCGTAGCGGACCCCGGTCCACGCTCACGACCCTGGTTCACGACCCTGGCTCACGACCCCACCACCGCCGAGCGGCGGTCAATCGGGCGGCGGACCGGCCTCGATCGCCCGCTGCAACCGGGTCTGGAGCACGGTGGTCGTCACGTCCCCCCGGCTGCGCTCCAGCACCGCCCGCAGCGAGTCGAGCGTCCGGCGCAGGCCGTTCGTGAGGGCGTCGGGGTAGTCGACCTGCACCAGGGCGTCGTACACGTCGTCCATGGCGGCCAGCAGCGCCTCGCCACGTTCGAGATCGCCCTCCCGCAGCCGATCGAGCAGGTGGCGCCGCAGCTCGCTGGCCGCCTCGGCGAGGCCCCGCATCCAGGCGGTGGGCGACACGCCCAGCTCGTCGGGCCCGGCGACCGGCCGGCCCGCCACCAGGGAGGCCGTGGCCCGGGCCTCCACGAACTCCTTCTCGGCGTCGTGCAGGAAGCCGGCCTGGGCCAGCGGCGGGAAGGGGGCGAGCACCTGCTGGGCCTCCCGGATCGCGGCCTCCGACTCGGCGGCCAGCAGCTCGGCGGCGTCGACGTCGCGGCGGTGAACGGCCCGGATGCTCGACGCGGCGGACCGGATCGCCCGGCGGCAGGCCAGCAGGGCCTGCTCCCGGCCCCCGTTGGCCCGGTCGAGCTCGGCGGCGATGCCCGCCACCATCGTCTGGAGGTGCACGCGGCGACCGGCGCCACCGTCGTCGAGGTCGGACAAGGGAGCGGGCCTAGCGTGCGGCGCCGGAGCCGATGATGACGACCGCCGGCCGCGGCGCCCGGATCGGCGTCAGGTACCGGACCTTCTGCGCCCGCTCGGCCTCGCGCCGGCCCCGCCGGATGAGCAGGCCCAGGTAGCTGACGAGCAGCGTGGCGGCCACGGCCTCGACCACGATCCACGGACCGGCCAGCAGCACCGCCGGTGCGATGCCCGCCAGCGCCGCCAGCAGCAGCACGCTCACGACCTGCCGGCGGCGCCGGTAGGTGACGGCCCGCCGGTGCAGCACGGCGGCGGTCAGCGCGCTGGCCGACCTGCCCCCCAGGCCGTCCGACGGCGGGCGGACCACGGCCCCGATCACGCCCGGCGCTGCCGGGGTGGGCAGTGCGGCCTGCAACCCGTGCACCTGGGCATCCTCGCTGTCGTACTCGTCGTCCGGATCGTCGTCGCCGTACACGTCGTAGACGTCGGCGCCGTAGCTGGGCGTCGCCCGCTGCAGCGACCAGAGCTGGCTGCGGAACGACATGATCGAAGCGATGGGCCGCGCCTCCCGTCGGCTCTGCAGCCACGGGGGGATGAGGACTGCTGCCCAAATCACCCCGAGAAGCAGGAAGACGACCACGGCACACTCTCCGACCAACGCTTGAAGCGACCATAAGGGAGATCGCTTTCGCCGTGGTGGATGCCGTGTGACCAGGGGACGGCCCCGGCCGGGCCGGGACGGCTACAGGCCGAGCTCGGCGTCGATGTCGTCGGTGCGGCGGTAGCTGCCGCTGCGCCCGCCCGTCTTCTCCCACAGGGCGATGTCGCCGATCACCATCCCGCGGTCGGACGACTTGCACATGTCGTAGATGGTGAGGCACGCGACGGTGCAGGCGGTCAGCGCCTCCATCTCGACGCCGGTGCGGTCCACGGTCTCGACGTGGGCCTCGACCTCGATGTAGTCGTCCTCGATGCGGAAGTTGACCAGCACCGACCCGACCAGGAGCGGGTGGCACAGCGGGATCAGCTCGGGCGTCCGCTTGGCCGCCTGGATGCCGGCCACCCGCGCGACGGCCAGCACGTCGCCCTTGTTGATCGCGCCGCGGGCCACCAGCGACGTGGTCTCGGCCTTCATGTGCACGCGGCCCCGGGCGACGGCCCGGCGGTGGGTCGGCTCCTTGGGGGTGACGTCCACCATCCGCGCCCGGCCGAGGGGGTCGAGGTGCGTGAGTCCACGGTCAGGCATGGCCTAGAGACTAGTGCCCCTGGCCGCCGCGTCCCGCAGCGCCGGTGACAGGCGGGTCAGCCGCCGATCTGGCTCATGCTCCGGCGGGGCCGGACGAAGGTGACCTGGCCGATCATGTGGCCGGCCCACTTGCCGGCCACGCAGCCGGCGACGGCCTCGGCCAGGTCGTCGTCGCTGCCGCCCTCCCGCACCAGCGCCCGTAGGTCGACCTCGTCGACGGAGAACAGGCAGGCCCGCAGCTGGCCCTCGGCGGTGAGGCGGACACGGTCGCACGTGTCGCAGAACGGCCGGGTGACCGACGGGATGACGCCGACCTCGCCTCGCCCGTCGCGATAGGCGAACCGCTCTGCCGGCTGGTGGCCGCGCACCAGCGGCTCGACCGGGAACACGGCGTCGATGGCGGCCAGGATCTCGGCCTGGCTGACCACCGCGTTCGACTGCCAGCGCTGGTCGGCGTCGAGCGGCATCCACTCGATGAACCGCATCGTGACGCCGCGGTCACGGCCGAACGCGGCGAGGTCGACGACCTCGTCGTCGTTGACGCCCCGCATGACCACGGCGTTGACCTTGACCGGGTCGAGCCCGGCCTCCGCGGCCGCCTCGATGCCCTCGAGCACGTGGGCCAGCTCGTCGCGCCGGGTGAGCTCGACGAACCGGTCGCGCTTCAGCGTGTCGAGCGAGACGTTGACGCGCCGCAGCCCCGCCGCGACGAGGTCGGCGGCGACCGTCCGGAGCGTGGCGCCGTTGGTGGTCAGGGCGATGTCGGCGGGGCGCCCGTCGCCGGTGCGGAGCGCGGCGAGCTTCCCGACCAGCACGGGGAGGTGGGCCCGGACGGTGGGCTCGCCGCCGGTGAGGCGGATCGCGTCGACCCCGAACCGCTCGACGCACACCCGGGCGATCCGCTCGATCTCCTCGAACGTGAGCACCTGAGACCGGGGCAGCCACGTCATCCCCTCGGCCGGCATGCAGTAGGTGCACCGGAAGTTGCACCGGTCGGTGACCGAGATCCGCAGGTCACGGTGGACGCGGCCAAAGCTGTCGACGAGCGGTTCGGTCATCACGCCCCCAGGCTAGGGGCTGGTGACCGGGATCATGGCCGCCGGCGGCTCGGCCAGCAGCAGGACGGCCACCGGGTCGCCGGCGTCGACGCCCTCGCCGTCGGGCACAACCGCGAGGCCGTCGGCCCGTGCCATCGCCCCGAGCTGGTGCGATCCCTGGCCGCCGGAGGACCGGACGTGGACTACGCCGGCCCCGTCGACGGCGGCGGTGACCCGGACGAACTGGGTCCGGCCGTCGGGGCGCCGGCGCAGCGGCTCGGCCGCCACCGAGGCCAGGCGGGGCACGTGGAGGCGGTCGTCGGGCTGGCCGGCGAGCCGCCGCAGCCCGGGCCGGGCCAGCAGCACGAAGCTGATCAGCGACGACACCGGGTTGCCGGGCAGCCCGAACACCGGCACGGCCGAACCCGCCGGCCCCGGCACGGTGCCGAAGGCGAAGGGCTTGGCGGGGCGGATGGCCACCTGCATCCAGCGCATGTCGCCGATCCTGTCGAGCACCACCTTCACGAGGTCGATGTCGCCCATCGAGACGCCGCCGCTCGACAGCACGGCGTCGCAGGTGGCCGCGCCCCGCTCGAGGGCGGCGGCGATGGCGGCCTCGTCGTCGGGGGCGCGCCCCAGATCGACCGGGGTGCAGCCGGCTGCGGCGACGAGGGCCAGCAGCATCGGCCGGTTGCTGTCCCGGATTTGGCCGGGGCGCAGCGGCTCGGTGCCGACGACCAGCTCGTCGCCGGTGGAGACCACGCCGACCCGGGGACGGGGGTGGACCGTCACCCGGTCGACGCCGAGGGAGGCGAGGACGCCCCGGGCGGCCGGCGTCACCTCGTCGCCCGCGCCGAGCACCGGCTCCCCCGGCTTCAGGTCCTCGCCCGGGGCCCGCAGGTGGGTGCCCGGTTCGACCGCGACCTCGATCCGCACCGACCGGCCGCCGTCGAGCCGCTCGGTCCGCTCCACCATGACGATGGCGTCGGCGCCCTCGGGGACGGGCGCACCGGTGAAGATCCGCATCGCCTCGCCCGGCCCGAGGGGCCGGTCGGCGGGGTGCCCAGCCGCCACCTCGGCCACCACCGGCAGCGTGACCGGAGCACCGGCCACGTCGGCGGCCCGGACGGCGTAGCCGTCCATCGCCGTGTTGGTGAACGGCGGGATGGCCTCGCTCGCCACCACGTCGCCCGCCAACACCAGGCCGGCCGCGGCGTCGGCCGGCACCTCGACGGGTGGCAGGGGGGCGCAGCGGTCGAGGACGTGGGCGATGGCGTCGTCGAGGGGGACCACGGGCTCACCCTAGGGGGCAGTGCCGCCCGCCCGCGCCGGTCAGACGATGCCCCGCCGACGCACCACGTCGGCCAGGAAGACCCGGAACTCCGGGGCCAGGTCCTCCCGGTCGAGGGCCAGCTCGACGGTGGCCCGCAGGTAGTCGAGCTTCTTGCCGATGTCGAAGCGGCCCTCGTCGAACACGAACCCGTAGACGGGCTGCTCACGCAGGAGGATGGCGATGGCGTCGGTCAGCTGGATCTCCCCGCCGACGCCGGACTTGGTGCGGTCGAGGGCGTCGAAGATCTCGCGGGTGAACAGGTAGCGGCCCATCACGGCCAGGTCGGACGGAGCGTCCTCGGCCGTCGGCTTCTCGACGATGCCCTTGAGCAGGACCAGGTTGTCGACGTCGGTGGGCTCGGGGTCGGCGCAGCCGTAGGAGGAGATCTCCTCAGGCGGGAACGACTTGAACGCCACGACCGAGGCGCCGGTCTGCTCGTACACCCCGACCATGTCGCCCAGGACGGTCGAGCGGTAGTCCATGATGTCGTCGCCGAGCATGACGATGAACGGGCTGTCGCCGACGTGCTTGCGGGCCACCGAGACGGCGTGCCCGAGGCCCAGCGCCTCGCCCTGGCGGACGTAGTGGATGTCGGCGAGGTCGGCCAGGCCCCGTACCTCGCTGAGCTGGTCGTGCTTTCCCGACGCCTCGAGCGACACCTCCAGCTCGATCGACCGGTCGAAGTGGTCCTCCAGGCTCCGCTTGCCCCGCCCGGTGATGATGAGGATGTCGTCGATGCCGGCCCGGACGGCTTCCTCGACCACGTACTGGATCGCCGGCTTGTCGACGACGGGCAGCATCTCCTTGGGCTGGGCCTTCGTCGCGGGGAGGAAGCGCGTGCCGAGGCCGGCTGCCGGTATGACGGCCTTGCGAACCGAACTGGTCATCGAATGCGTGCCTCCCTGCTCGTCGTGGAGCGCCGGTGCGGCCGGCGTCCGCCCGCGCAGCACGGTAGGCGCGGCGTCGCCGGGTGGCGAGCGAACGCCGGGTGAAGCTCCGGCGGTGGCATCATCGGTGACGTGCCGATCACCTGCGGGTTCAACCACGTGGCCACCCTCACCTCGGACCTGGACCGGACCGTCGGGTTCTACACCGGCGTGTTCGGCGCGTCGGTCACCCTCGAGATGGAGGCCCGCGACGACCACCCCAGGATGGTGATCCTCGACCTGGGCGGCGGCGCGGCCCTCAACGTGTTCGAGGTCCCGGCGGACGAGATCATCGGCGACCGGCGCCGCCAGGGCGGCCGGGGTGCGATCGACCACTACGCCCTGGCCGTGGATTCGGTGGCAACGCTGGAGGACGTGCGCGACCGGCTCGCCGAGGCCGGTGCCGACATCGGCGAGATCCAGCAGCTGGGCGACGTCTGGTCGCTGTTCTTTCGCGACCCGGACGGCATGGAGCTCGAGGTCTGCTGCCCGGAGCCGTCCGACCCGTAGGCGGACCCTCGGGCGGTCGGCGCGGGGCGGCGGTGCTCACCCCGACGACCCGAGGCGCCGCTCCTCCCCGCGGGCGAGGCGGACGAGGTTGTCCCGGTGCCGGACCACGACCAGCACGGCGCAGACGACCAGCCCGGCCACCTCCCGGGCGGGCGCTCCGAATGCGGCGGCGGCCACCGGCAGGGCCGCGGTCCCCACGACCGACCCGAGTGAAACCATACGGCTGACCGCCACGACCACCGCGAAGACCACGCCGCCCACGAGCGCGGCGGCCGGGAACAGCACGATGGCCATGCCCGCGGCGGTGGCGACGCCCTTGCCGCCCCGGAACCCCCGCGTCACCGGCAGCACGTGGCCGACGACGGCGGCGACCCCGCAGGCCACCCCGAGCCCGTGCCCGCCGACGGCCCATCCCAGCCCGGCGGCCAGCCCCCCCTTGGCCAGGTCGCCGACCAGGGTGGCGATGCCGGCGGCCCGGCCCGCGGTGCGGGCCACGTTGGTCGCCCCCGGGTTGCCCGATCCGGACCGGGTGGGGTCGACGCCCCGCCGTCGCCCGACCAGCAGCGCCGTGGGGAACGTGCCCAGGAGGTAGGACGCGACGATGCACGCGGTGGCGGCCCCGGCGGAGGCGGCGGCGATGAGCACGACGGCGCGATCGTACGGCGGGATGGTCCGCCTGTCGGACGGCAGTGCAGACCCGCTGGCGCCGGCGCCGGCCGATGGCGGTATCGTTGGCACTCTCGTGCCGTGAGTGCCAATCCCGCGGAGCCGTTGATGCCGACCTATGAATATCGCTGCAGGGAGTGCGGCGAGCACCTCGAGATCGTCCAGGCCTTCACCGACGATCCGCTGACGGTGTGCCCGACCTGCGAGGGCCCGCTGCGCAAGGTGTTCAACTCGGTGGGCATCGCGTTCAAGGGCAGTGGCTTCTACAAGACCGACAGCCGGTCGGGCTCGTCCGCGTCCTCCGCGGCCTCGTCCGACGCCCGCTCCGGCTCGTCGGGCAGCGGCACCTCGCGGTCGTCCTCCTCCGACGCCGGTTCCTCGTCGTCCTCCTCCGGCTCCGGCGACTCGTCGGGGTCCTCGTCGACCAAGGCCGAGCCCGCCTCCGCCTCGTGACCGACCCCGGGGGGACCGGGCGCCGGGCCGACGTCGGCGTCTACGGGGGCTCCGGCCTGTACGCGCTGCTCGACGACGTCGAGCAGGTCACGGTCGAGACGCCGTTCGGGCCGCCGTCCGCACCGGTGGCGATCGGCGACGTCGGCGGCCGGCGGGTGGCGTTCCTGCCCCGCCACGGGACCGACCACAGCCTGCCGCCGCACCGGGTGCCGTATCGCGCCAACGCCTGGGCGATGCGCGATCTCGGCGTCCGGGCGATCTTCGCCCCGTGCGCGTCGGGGTCGCTGCAGCCCGACATCCACCCGGGCGAGTTCGTCGTCGTCGATCAGGTCTTCGACCGCACGACCGGCCGGGCCGCCACCTTCCACGACGGCCCGGGGTCGCCCCCGGGCGTCCAGCCGGTCGACCACGTCACCTTCGCCGACCCGTACGACGCACGGCTCCGGGCCGCGGCGCTTAAGGCGTGCCGGGCCGAGGGCGTCACCGTGCACGACGGCGGCACGGTCGTGGTGGTCGAGGGCCCGCGGTTCTCGACGCGGGCGGAGTCGCGGTGGTTCACGGCCCAGGGCTGGCAGGTCGTCAACATGACCCAGATGCCCGAGGCGGTGCTGGCTGCCGAGAGCGGCGTGCCGTACGCGGCGATCGCCCTGGTGACCGACTACGACGTGGGCCTGACCGACATGGCGGGGGTGGCACCGGTGACGATGGACGAGGTCTTCGCAACGCTGGAGCGCAACGCCGAGCGCGTGCGGACGGTCCTGTTCCGGGCGGTGGAGCTGCTGCCGGACGAGCTCTTCGGCTGACGTCGGTGCGTCTCATGGATTCCGTGCCTTTCGTGTTATTCCGCTTGTCTAGCGCGTTCTGGTGCACTACCGTGCATCTCGGCTTCCCCCGCCAACCGAACGTCCCGTGGAGTCACCCGTGTCCCCGTCCATCCCTCTCGCCGTCCGCGCCCGCCGCGCCCTCGCCCGCCCCGCGGTCCGCCGCTGCACCGCGCTGCTCCTGGCCGTCGCCACCGTCCTCGCCGCCGCCGGCGCCGCGGGCGCCGTCGGCCGCGCCCGCGACCGGTGGGGCGCGACCCGGGGC
>JBKPHT010000148.1:0-8392 GCA_046730015.1 Actinomycetota bacterium | reverse complement strand
GAGCGCAACGCGCGCTCGTACTTCCGGATGTGGCCGGCGTTCGTCAGCGGCTTCTTCGAGCCGGTCTTCTACCTGCTGTCCATCGGCATCGGGGTGGGCGAGCTGGTCGGGCAGATCGAGCTGCCGGGCGGGCGGCTGGTCGACTACGACCAGTTCGTGGCGCCGGCGATGATGGCGGTCGCGGCCATGAACGGCTGCGTCTTCGACACGACCATCGGGTTCTTCTTCAAGACCAAGTACGCCCACACCTACGACGGCATGTTGGCCACCCCGCTCGGGGTCGAGGACGTCGTCCGGGGCGAGCTGGCCTGGGCGCTCTGCCACAGCGTCGTCAACGCGGTCGTGTTCTTCGTCACCATGTCGGTGCTCGGGCTGGTTCCGTCGGGCTGGGGCGTCCTGGCCGTCCCCGGCGCGGCGCTCGTCGGCTTCGCGTTCGGCGGCGCCGGCCTCGGGCTGACGACCTACATGAGGTCGTGGTTCGACTTCGACTACATCCAGATCGCGATCTTCCCGCTGTTCCTGTTCTCGGCCACGTTCTTCCCGCTGGACGAGTACCCGGCGGCGGTGGCCTGGATCGTCCGATGCGGGCCGCTCTACCAGGGCGTCGCCATCGAGCGGGCGGTCGTGCTGGGCGAGCTGTCCCCGGTCCTGCTGGTCCACGCCGCGTACCTGGTCGTCATGGGCTCGGTGGGCGTCCGGGTGGCATCGCGGCGGCTGGGCCGCATGCTCCTCCCGTGACGGCGCGCGTTCCGGGCAGGCTGGTGTCGTGCCGACCGACGGCCCGCGGGGCCTCACCACGCGGCGAGGGCTGACGCTGCCGCCCGCGGCGCTCGACGAGACGTTCGCCCGCGGCTCCGGCCCGGGCGGGCAGCACCGGAACGTGACGGCCTCCGCGGTCGAACTGGTCGCCGACCTCAACGCCCTGGAGGGCCCAGGCGCGGGCCGGGCCCGGGCAATGCTGGGCGAGTCGGTGCGGGTCCGGGCCGACGACTCCCGGTCCCAGTGGCGCAACCGGACCATCGCCCGCGACCGGCTGGCCGACCTCATCGACGAGGCCTCGGTTCCCGTCACGCCACGCCGCCCGACCCGTCCGTCCCGCGGCGCCCGCCAGGCCCGACTCGACGACAAGCGGCGGGCGGCCGAGATCAAGCGGTCGCGGGCCTGGCGTCCGGGCGATGACGCCTGACTGCGGCGCGGGGGCGCCGGTCTGTGATGCTGGCCCCATGCGGATCGTGCTGCTGGGCCCACCCGGGTCGGGGAAGGGCACCCAGGGCGTCACCCTGGCCGAACGGCTGGGGGTCCCCTACGTCTCCAGTGGCGAGGTCCTCCGCGAGGAGGCGGCGACGGGCAGCGAACTGGGCCGGGAGGTGGCCCGCTACCTCGAGTCCGGCGAGCTCGTCCCCGACGACCTCACCCACGACGTCCTCGGCCCCGCCCTGGAGGCGGCCCGGGAGGCGGGCGGCTACGTGCTCGACGGCTACCCCCGGACGGTCGACCAGGCCTGCGAGCTGGGCGACGACGTCGTGGCCGTCTACCTGGCCCTGCCGGACGAGGTGGCCCGGGCCCGCCTGGCCGCCCGCGACGAGGGCCGGGCCGACGACGCCGACCGCGACGTGATCGCCCGCCGGCTCGCCGTCTACCACGAGCAGACCGCCCCCCTGCTCGACTTCAACCGCGACCGCAGGGCGCTGGTCACCGTCGACGCCGACCAGCCGCCCGAGGCGGTGGCGGCCGATATCGACGCCGCGCTGGCGGAGCGGTGTCGATGACCAAGCGCAGCGAGATCGGAGCCGGGCCGGGCGGGGTCGAGTTCTACCGGTCAGCAACGGCGATGACCGCGCTGCCGCGGCACGCCGCCCTCGCCGACCTGCCGGACGACCTCGACGCCGTACGCCGGGTCGTCCAGGGCCTGCTTCTGCACCGCGACTGGGCGCCCAGCTACGGCGTGCAGGGCGACGCCGTCCGGCTCGACGAGCAGAACCTCCGGTCGACGGCCGAGGTCCTGGCCCGGGCGTTCGAGCTGTCCGACGCCCCCGTCACCGAGCCCCGCCCGCCGCTCGACCGCGTGCTCTGCATCTGCCGCCACTTCGCCCTGCTGCACACCGCCCTCCTGCGGTCGCAGGGCGTGCCGGCGAGGGTCCGGTGCGGCTTCAGCAACTACTTCAACCCGGCCAAGTGGTACGACCACTGGATCACCGAGCGCTGGAGCGGCGAGCGGTGGGTGCGCGACGATCCCCAGGTCGACGACCTGCAGGCCCACGCCGTCGGCCTCGACTTCGACCCCTACGACCAGCCGCCCGGACGGTTCCTGACCGGGGGCGAGGCCTGGCTGGCGACGCGCGCCGGCGAGGTCGACCCGGGCCTGTTCGGCATCTTCGACATGTGGGGACCGGCCTTCATCGCGGGCAACGTCCTGAGCGACTTCGCCTGCCTCAACAAGGTCGAGCTGCTGCCGTGGGACAGCTGGGGGATGATGACCGGCCCCCACGAGCCCCCGACCGACGAGGCCGCCGCGGTGCTCGACGAGGTCGCGGCGCTGTCGACCGGCGACGACGTCGACGCCGTCCGGGCCCGCTACCGCGACGACGACCGGCTGCGGGTGCCCCCGGACATCACGAGCTTCGTCGACGGGCAGCCGGTCGAGGTCCGGCTGCCCATCTGACGAGGTCGCCCGGCTCAGACCCCGGCGGGCTCGCGGGGCGGCGCCGGCTCGGGCTCGGCGGGCTCGACAGGTTCGACGTGGACGACCGGCAGCACCCGGTCGAGCCAGCGGGGCAGCCACCAGTTGCGGTCGCCGAGCAGCTCCATCGTCCCGGGCACCAGCACCAGCCGCACGACGGTCGCGTCGAGCAGCACGGCCACGGCCAGGCCCAGGCCGAACATCTTGAGCGACCGGTCCGAGCCGAGGACGAACCCGGCGAACACGCAGAACATGATCGCCGCGGCGGCGGTGATGACCCGGGCGGTGGCGGCCAGGCCGTTGGCGACGGCGCTGGCGTTGTCGTGGCTGCGGTCGTACTCCTCTCGGATGCGGGACAGGAGGAACACCTCGTAGTCCATCGACAGTCCGAAGATCACCGCGAAGAGCATCATCGGCACCCAGGCCTCGATCGGGCCGTCCTTGCCGATGCCGAAAAGCTCCTTGCCCCAGCCCCACTGGAACACGGCCACCAGCACGCCATAGGCGGCGCCGACCGACAGCAGGTTCATGATCACCGCCTTGAGCGGCACCAGCAGGCTGCGGAACACGACCATCAGCAGCAGGAACGACAGCACGAGCACGATGCCGATGAACCAGGGCAGCCGGTCCGCGGTGAACTCGGCGAAGTCCACGACGGCGGCCGTCGACCCGCCGACCCGTACGACCGTGCCGGTGCCGCCGACCGCCTCGGGCACGACGTCGTCACGCAACGTGTGGACCAGCGACTCGGTCTCCTCGCTCTGGGGCGACGTGTCGGGCTGGACGATGACGATGGCGCCGTCGCCGTCCTCGCTGGGGATCGGGGGCGACGCAGCGGTGACCCCGGGCGTGTCGGCGGCGGCGGCCGAGAGCGCCCCGACGGCGTCGAGGTCGACCGGTCCGCCGCCGTCGGCCTCGGCCACCAGCACCAGAGGCCCGTTGGCGCCGGGACCGAAGCCCTCGGCGATGAGGTCGTAGGCGCGGCGGGACGTGTCCGAGGTGGGCCGGTTGCCGGCGTCTCCGAAGCCGAGCCTGATGCCGAACACGGGCAGCGCCAGCACGACGAGCAGGACGGCGGCCCCGGCGACGGCGGGCCACGGTCGGCGCTGGATGAGCTGGCTCCAGCGGTACCAGACCGACTGGTGGGCGGCGCCCTCGGCCCGCCTGCGGTGGGGCAGGCCGAGCCGGTCGATGTTGCGGCCGACGAACCCGAACATGGCCGGGAGCAGCGTGACCGAGGCGATCATCGTGGTGAGCACACCGAGGGAGATGCCGACGGCGAGGCCGCGGATCATGGCCAGCCCGATGACGAACAGGCCGAGCACGGCGATGATGACCGTGCACCCCGCGAACAGCACCGCCCGGCCGGCCGTGTCGAGGGAGCGCACGGTGGCCTGCTCGGGGTCCATGCCGTCGTGGAGCCCCTCGCGGTAGCGGGTGACGATGAACAGCGCGTAGTCGATGCCGACGCCGATGCCGATCATGGCGACGGCCTGGTTGGAGAACGTCGGCATGTCGATCACGTTGACCGTCAGGCCGACGAGGGCGATGCCGGTGACGATGCCGAAGATGGCGGTGAGCAGGGGGAGGCCCATCGCCAGCACCGAGCCGAACGCCACCAGCAGGATGATGATCGCGGCGAGGAAGCCGAACGCCTCGCTGGAGAACTCGCTCTCGGTCAGGAAGGCGTCGCCGCCGAGCTCGATGGTGGTGCCGGGCACCTCGGTGTCGTCGGCGATCTCGTGGACGCGGTCGCGGGCGGCCGCGTACTCGTCGCTGTCCCGGTCGTCGAGGTTGACCTCGGCGTAGGCGATCGTGCCGTCGGCGTTGACGTTGCGGGCGCCCTCGGGGGTGTAGGGGCTGATGACCTCCCCGGGCGCGACGGCGTCCTCGACCTCGGAGAACAGCTGCTCCATGCCCTGCTGGACGGCGGGGTCGCGCACGTCGTCGGCCTGGAACGCGATCTGGCCGGAGAACCCGGTGCGGGCCTCGAAGCCGTGCTCCTCGAGCATGTCGACGGCGTCCTGGCTGTCGGAGCCGGGGAGGGCGAAGTCGTCGAGGAACTTGCCGCCGAACGCCGAGTTGAGGGCGACGAGGCCGACGAGCACGACGACCCAGGAGACGAGGACGAGCCGGCGCCGCCGGTAGCAGGTGCGGGCGAGGCGCTGCAGCATGGGACACTCCGGGGTGGGGGACACGCGCTAACAAGTGCCCTGTGTGTTGCTGCGGCGGAGGGCGTGAGTTACCTTAGTGACAAAGTATCTTAGTTACAAGCAGTATTTTCGCAGGCGGCCCGGAGAGGCGCCCGCCACGATGAGGGTATGACCATGACCCCCGAGTCGTCGCCGACCCGACCGCCGGCCTACACGGGCGACGACCCGTCGCCGCTCGACCCGGACGAGCTCGCGGGCGCCGCCCTCCCGGACGACGCCACCCCCGGCCGCGCCCGCCTCACGGCGGCGATGGTGCGGGCCGGCCGCTCGCTCGGCGGCGCTTCGTCGATGTTCAGCCACGCCTGCGCCGAGCGCCTCGGCCTCCACGCCACCGACTGGGAGTGCGTCAGCCTGCTGGACGACGCCCGGCCCGAGGCCCTCACCGCCGGCCAGCTCGCCGAGCTCACCGGTCTCACCAGCGGCGCCATCACCGGCGTCATCGACCGGCTCGAGGCCAAGGGCTTCGCCGTCCGCAGCCGCGACCCCGCCGACCGCCGCCGGATCATCGTCGAGCTCCAGGCCGCCAAGATGCAGGAGGTCGCCCCGATCCTGACCGGCATGATCCGCGACATGATCGCCCTGCAGGCCGACTACAGCGACCACGACCTGGCCAACGTGGTCGACATGCTGGAGCGGGCTGGGCACGTGCTGCGCCGGCACGCCCGGGCCATCCGGGCCGACAGCCGGTCCGAGGCCGGGGGCTGACACCGGAGGCGACACCGGGGGCCCGGCCGGTCAGCTCGTTCGTGGCTCCAGCACCAGCACCGGGATCTGCCGGTCGGTCTTCTGCTGGTAGTCGTCGTAGGCCGGCCACACCTCGGTGGCCCGGGCCCACCACGCGGCCCGCTCCTCCCCCGTCGCCTCCCGGGCCCGCATGTCGGTCACGACCGGGCCGTCCTGCACGGTCACGTCGGGGTCGGCCAGCAGGTTGAGGTACCAGCCCGGATGGTTGGGGTCGCCGCCCTTGGACGCCACGGCGGCGTAGGCGCCGTCGTGCTCGACCCGCATCACGGCCGCCTTGCGGACCTTCCCGCTCCTGCGGCCGCGCATGGTCATGACCACCGTCGGCACGCCCTGCAGCGTCACGCCCTTGGTGCCGCCGGACGACTCGTACTGGTCGACCTGCTTCGCGACCCAGCCCCACGCGCTCGGTTCGTACTCGCCCTCGATCGGCATGGCCGCACGCTAACGGGCCGGACGCCTATCCCGGCGCCCAGCCTGCTCAGACGTCGAGCCGGTCCCGCAGGTATGCGAGGAGCCCGTCGATCGGCACTCGGTCCTGGGCCATCGAGTCGCGGTCGCGCACGGTCACGGCCCGGTCGTCGAGGGTGTCGAAGTCGATCGTCACGCAGAACGGCGTCCCCAGCTCGTCCTGGCGCCGGTAGCGGCGGCCGATGGCCTGGGTCTCGTCGTAGTCGCACATGAAGTGGGGCTGCAGCAGCTCGAGCACTTCGGTCGCCGGCGCCTGCAGCTCGGCCTTCTTCGACAGCGGCAGCACCGCCACCTTGTACGGCGCGATCCGGGGGTGGAGGCGGAGCACCGTCCGCACCTCGCCCTGCCCCTGCCCCTCGCGGGCCACCTCCTCCTCGTCGTAGGCGGCCATGAGGAAGGCCATCGCGGTCCGGGTCGCTCCGGCGGCGGGCTCGATGACGTGGGGCAGGTAGCGTTCGCCGGTCGCCTGGTCGAAGAAGTCGAGCCGCTCGCCCGAGTGCTCGGCGTGCTGGCGGAGGTCGTAGTCGGTGCGGTTGGCGATGCCCTCGAGCTCGTCCCACCCCCAGGGGAACTGGAACTCGACGTCGCTCGTGGCGGCCGAGTAGTGCGATAGCTCCTCGGCGTCGTGCGCCCGCAGCCGCAGCTTCTCCGGCGGGATGCCCAGGTCGAGGTACCACTGCATCCGCTCGCGGCACCAGTACTCGTACCACTGCGGCCCCTCGGCGGGGGGCACGAAGTACTCCATCTCCATCTGCTCGAACTCGCGGGTGCGGAAGACGAAGTTGCCGGTGGTGATCTCGTTGCGGAACGACTTGCCGATCTGGGCGATCCCGAACGGCGGGCGCTTGCGCGACGTCTCCAGCACGTTCTTGAAGTTGACGAACATGCCCTGCGCCGTCTCCGGCCGCAGGTAGACCTCGGCGCCCGCCCCCTCGACCGGCCCCGCGTAGGTCTTGAACATGAGGTTGAACTGGCGGGCCTCGGTGAAGCTGTGCTTCGCCCCGCAGTTGGGGCAGACCTCCGGGTCGTCGAGCTTGTCGAGCCGGAACCGCTCGCGGCACACCTTGCAGTCGACGAGCGGGTCGGTGAAGTTCTGGAGGTGCCCCGACGCCTCCCAGATCGCCGGCGGCGACAGGATGGCCGCGTCCAGCCCGACGATGTCGTGGCGGAGCTGGACCATCGACCGCCACCAGGCGTCCTTGACGTTGCGGAGCAGCAGCACGCCGACCGGCCCGTAGTCGTAGGTCGAGCGGAACCCGCCGTAGATCTCGGCCGAGGGGAACACGAAGCCGCGCCGCTTGGACAGGTTGACGACCTTGTCGAACAGGCCGGGATCGGGCTGCTCGGCCGCGTCGGCGGCGTCGGCGGGCAGCACGGGGGCGGGGGCCTCGGACATGGCGATCCAGTGTACGGACCGGGACCGCCCGTCCCGAAGCCACTTCGCGGCCGCCGGCGCGACCCCGCGCCCCGCGGTGCTAGAACGAGCCCGTGAGCGCCTACCCGTTCCCTGCCGCGGCCCCGACCGGCACAGCCCCCTCGTCGGACCCGACGGCGGTGATGGGGCGCCGCTACGGCGCCTGGGTGGTCGACGCCCTGCTGTACCTGCTGCTGATGTCGTTCCTCGGGCCGACGCCGCTGAGCCCGCTGGCCGAGTACTACGACACCGACAGCATCCCCGGCGACGACGCGTGCGAGGTGCTGCAGGACTCCGAGGGCGTCGACGCCGTCGGATGCCTCGAGATCGGCGACCGGGCCTACGTCACCGACGGCACAGACGCCGCGGTCCAGGCCCTCGTCGCGCTGGCCTGGTTCCTGCTGGTCTACGGGGCCTGGCAGGGCCTCCGGGGCCTCACGCCGGGCAAGGCGCTCTTCGGCGTCGCCGTGGTCGACGAGCACGGCCGCCCGCCGGGCGTCGGCAGGTCGCTGGCCCGCACCGTGCTGTGGATCGTCGACGGCGCGCCCTGGTGCATCCCGTTGGTCGGGCCGATCGTCGCCGGCACGAGCAAGGGCCACCGACGGGTGGGCGACATGGCGGCCAAGACGTTCGTGGTCGGCAAGAACGACCGGGGGCGGCCGGTGGTCGTGCCGGGCCTGACCACCGGCTACGGCGCCGGCTACGGCGCCCCCTACGGCGCCCCGCCGCCCGGCTACGGCGGGCCGGGCCAGGGCTGGGGCGCACCCGGCGGTCCCCCGGGTGGTCCGGGTGGTCAGGGCGGTCCTGGTGGTCCGGGTGGTCCGCCGCAGCCGTCGTGGGGCGCCACCCCGCCCGCTGCGCCCGGCGCCTGGG
>JBKPHT010000147.1:0-9311 GCA_046730015.1 Actinomycetota bacterium | reverse complement strand
GCCTACGGCGGGGACCCCGGGAGTCCGGCGCCGCCGCCACCCCCGCCCGTCCCGGGCGTCGCCGGCGCGCCCGTCGACGACGCCGAGCGGTGGGAGCCCGCCGCCGCGCCGGTCGCCGCGCCGGTCGCCGTGTCGGAGATCCGGGTCGACGCCGACGAGCTGGCCGCCATGGCCACCACCGAGTTCGCCCCGCCCGCAGGCGTCACCCCGGCGCAGGGCGGCATCATCCTCACCGAGGAGGTCCGCAACGAGCACAAGGTGGCGTGGCTCATCCAGGCCGCCGTCGACGGCGCGGTCGACCTCGACGACAGCGACCCCGGGGCGATCGTCGTCACCCGCACCGGGCCCGGGGCACCGGGTGACGGGCCGATCCTCGACGTCGCCTTCGACGGGCGCCGCGACGTCACCCTCGGCAGCTACGACCGCCAGTTCGGCAACGCCTGGGCGCAGCTCGGCGCCCACCTCGACCGCTGGCGCGACACCAGCGGCCTCTGGGACCAGGGCGCCGACCGGCGCCGGGTGCTGATCAAGGTGCTCGGGATCCTGGCCGCCGCCGTCGGACTGCTCGCCACCCTGGGTGGCGCCGCCCTGGCCGGGCGGTTCGGCACCCCGTGGCTGGCGCTCACCGCCGCAGGCGCCGTCGCGTTCGGCGGCGGGCTCGCCGCCGCCCTCCGTTCGTGGGAGCTGCGGGTGCGGACCCCGCTCGGCTCGGGCCTGTGGCTGCGGGTCGAGTCGTTCCGCCGGTTCCTCGCCGGGTCGGAGGCCTACCACGCCGAGGAGGCCGCCAAGCGCGGCCTGCTGCGCGAGTACACCGCCTGGGCGGTCGCCGTCGGCGAGATCGACCGCTGGTCGCGGGCCGTCGCGGCGTCGAGCGTGATCCCCGAGGACGCCGGCCTCCACTACGCCTACATGGCCCCCCTGCTCATCGCCTCGACCACCTCGACCGCCACCGCCCCCAGCTCCAGCGGTGGGAGCGGCGGCTTCGGCGGCGGGTCGGTCGGCGGCGGCGCGGGCGGCGGGGGCGGCGGCAGCTGGTAGCCGGGGCGCGCCGGCGCCCCCCGCGGGGGAACGGGGGGCACCGGATGACACCACCGACCTCGCGGCCCGTCAGTCGGTGGCGATCGCCTCCAGCACGTCGAGCCGGGCGGCCCGGCGGGCGGGGCGGACGGCGGCGATCACGCCGACCAGGGCGCCGAGGGCCAGCACCACCGCCAGCGACGGGCCGGGCACGGTGAACGACGTGAACCCCTCGCTGGCCAGCGTGTCGACCATCGCCCAGCCGAGGAACACCCCGAGCCCGACGCCGCCGACGGTGCCGAACAGCGCCACCGTGAACGCCTCGCCCCGGACCATCGACCGGAGCTGGCGCCGGCTCTGCCCGACCGCCCGCAGCAGGCCCAGCTCCCGGGTCCGCTCGTGGACCGACAGCGACAGCGTGTTCGCGATGCCCATGAGGGCGATCACGATGGCCAGCACCAGCAGGCCGTAGACCAGGTTGAGCACCTGGTCGACCTCGCCGGCGACCGAGTCGACGTACTCGTCGGCCGTCATGACGTCGGGGCCGCCGTGGGCGTCGGACACCGCCTGGATGGCCCGCTCGGCCTCGCCCACCGACACCCCGTCGGCCACGGTGACCATCACCACGATGTCGCTCGGGTTGGTCGCCGTGTGGGGCAGGTAGACCGCCTCGGGCAGGGCGAGCGGTCCGATCAGGTCCTCCTCGGCGTAGACCGCGCCGACCGTCGGCTCGGCCGAGGCGCCGTCGGCGAAGCCGACCGGGACCGGGTCGCCCAGGCCGACGCCGTGGTCCTCGGCCCAGGTCTCCGACACGGCGACCTGGTCGTCCCGAAGGTCGGCGAGCGACCCCTCGGTCACGCCCAGGTCGAGCATGCCGCCGATCGTCGCCGGCTCGAACGTGACCGCCACCGTGTCGTCGCCGTCGATCCGCACCGGCGCGTTGGCCAGCGCGGAGGTGGACGCCACCTCGGGCAGGTCCGCCACCGCGGCGCCCAGCTCGGGGCTGAGGCCGGTCGACGAGAACCCGTCGGCCGTGAGCACCAGGTCGCCGCCGAACTGGCCGGAGACCGTGTCGTCGATCGACTGCTTGATCGAGGCGCCGACCACCGTGAACAGCGACACGACGGCGACGCCCACCATGAGCGCCGAGGCCGTGCCGGCCGTCCGGCGGGGGTTCCGCATCGCGTTGCGGCGGGCCAACGTCCCGGACAGGCCCCGGGCCGCGGCCTGGGGGGCGCCGATCACGCCGGCGGCCGGCCGTGCCACCACCGGCCCGAGCATGACCACGCCCACCAGGGTGAGCAGGGCGCCCAGCCCGGTGACGGCCAGGGACCCGTCTCCCTGGGTGCCGACGATCACCGCGGCGACGCCCGCCCCCGTGACCGCCAGGCCGGCGACGGCCCGGAACCACGACGCGGCCGACCGGTCGACCGCCACGTCCCGCAGCGCGGCCAGCGGCGCGATGCGCGAGGCCCGCAGCGCCGGGGCGATGCTCGCCACCAGCGTGACCACCACGCCGACGATCAGGGCCGTCACCGCGGTCGACACCGACAGCACCAGCGCCGACGCCGGGAGCTCCAGGCCGACGGCGCCCATCAGAGCCAGAAGCCCCGAGGCCAGGCCCATGCCGGCCACGATGCCGATCGCCGAGGCCAGCACCCCGACCAGCAGCGCCTCGGCCGTGACCGACCGCAGCACCTGGCCGCGGGAGGCGCCCAGGGCCCGCAGCAGCGCCGACTCCCGGGTCCGCTGGGCCACCAAAATCGAGAAGGTGTTGTAGATGCTGAACGTCGCCACCACGAGCGCGACCCCGGCGAACACCAGCAGGAAGCTCTGGAAGAACCCCAGGAAGTCGCCCTGGATGTCTTCCTCCTGCTCGGCGGTGAGCGCCGCGCCGGTCAGGGCCTCGGCCCCGTCGGGCAGGACCCTGTCGATGCGGGACACGAGGTCGGCCTGGCTGACGCCCGGCTCGGCCTTCACCCGGATGCTCGACGCCTGGTCCGACCCGGGCACGAGCAGGCGGGCGGCCTCCTCGTCGCTGAACGCCGCATAGGTCACGGGGCCGGCGCTGTCGGCGTCCCCGAAGGTGACGAGGCCGACGATCGTGACCTCCACCGGCTCGGGCAGGCGGATGGTCGTCGTGTCGCCGACGGACAGGTCGCCCGCCTCGCTGGAAGCCTTGTCGATGACCACCTCGCCCGGCCCCTCCGGCGCCCGGCCCTCGGCCAGGTCGTAGGGGTTCAGGTCGTCGTCGGCCAGCCAGTTGGTGGCCACGGTGGGCGGGCCGTTGCCACCCAGCGGGTCGCCGTCCTTGCCGACGATGCGGCCGCTGCCCTCGACCAGGGGGGCCGCCGCGGCCACCCCGTCGACGGCCGCGATCTCGCCCGCCAGGTCGGCCGGGACCAGGCCCCGCTCGCTGAAGTCGTCGTCGCCGACCTCGACGCTGCTGCGGACGACGGCGTCGGTGCCGGCGTTGGCCTCGGCGAACAGGTCGCTGAACCCGGCGGTCATGGTGTCGCCGAGCACGAGCGTCGCCGACAGGAAGGCCACGCCCAGCACGACGGCCGAGCACGTGGCGAGGAGGCGCCGCTTGTGGGCGCCGATGGACTTGAGGGTGGTGCGCCACATGGTCTCAGCTCCCCAGCGTCCGCATGCGCTCGAGGACGCGGTCGGCGGTCGGGGCGTCGAGCCGGTCGACGACCCGGCCGTCGGCCAGGAACACCACGCTGTCGGCGTAGGCCGCCGCCGCGGGATCGTGGGTGACCATGACGATGGTCTGGCCCATGTCGTCGACCGCCCGCCGCATGAAGGCGAGCATCTCGCCGCCGCTGCGGGAGTCGAGGTTGCCGGTCGGCTCGTCGGCGAAGACGACCTCGGGCCGGCTCGCCAGGGCCCGCGCCACGGCGACGCGCTGCTGCTGGCCGCCCGACAGCTCGGACGGGCGGTGCTTCAGCCGGTCGCCGAGCCCGACCGTGGCGATCACCCGGTCGAACCAGCCCCGGTCGGCCTTCCGGCCGGCGAGGTCGAGTGGCAGGGTGATGTTCTCGCCGGCCGACAACATGGGCAGCAGGTTGTACGCCTGGAAGACGAACCCGATGCGGTCGCGCCGCAGCCGGGTCAGCGCCTTCTCGGACAGCGAGCCGAGGTCGATGTCGCCGACCAAGGCCCGGCCGGAGGTGAGGGTGTCGAGGCCCGCCATGCAGTGCATGAGCGTGGATTTCCCCGAGCCCGACGGGCCCATGACGGCGGTGAAGCGCCGGGCCGGGAGGGCCAGGCTCACCTCGTCGAGCGCCCGCACCGCGGTGGCACCGGTGCCGTACACCTTGGTCGCCGCCTCGACACGGACCGCCGGGGGAAGATCGGACGTGCTCCACATAGCCGCCTCGGTCGTGATCACGTCGTGTGCAGTCATGCTGTCGACGGTACGGATGGGGCCACGCTGGGTCATTGGAGCGACCGGGCGTCTCCGGGGTGGGGTTTCCCCCACCCACCCCGGGGGGCTGACCGTCCGACGGTCTGTCAGCAGCGAGCGGACGGCGAGGCGAGCCGGACGGGCCGGCCGCCGTCAGTCCGTGGCGTACGAGACCGTCACGTCGCCCTGGTCGGAGCTGGCGACGATGGTGCGGTCGCTGCGCGGGTCCTGGGCGATGAGGGCCTGGGCCGAGCCCTGGTCGGTCTCGACCGTGGTGGCGTACACGACGCCCGGCTCCTCGGGCAGCACGACGTTGACCGAGCCCTGGTCGGACCGCGCCTCGACGGAGCGGGGCGAGTCCGTGAACGTGAGGTCGACCCGGCCCTGGTCGGACGTGGCCACCGCGTGGTCGGCGTCGATGCCGGTGGCCTCGACGCTGCCCTGGTCGCTCGACAGGTCGAGTGTCCCGCTGACCCGGGTCGCCGTCACGCCGCCGGCGTCGGTGTGCACGAACACGCCGCCGTGGACGTCGCTGACCTCGACCCCGCCCTCGGCCCGGATCGACACGGCCAGGTCGCTCGGCATCTCGATCGTCGAGCTCACCGTGCACCACGTGGAGCCGTACAACGGGCACGTCGACGACACGACCAGCCGGCCGTCCCGGACGAAGGTCCGGTAGCCGGTCCGCCGCAGGCCGTGGCTCACCCGCGACCGGACGTTGATGCTGTCGGCGTCCTCGACGCCGATGACCCGCACCGATCCGGCCGACCCCTCGACGTCGACGCCGGTGAGCCCGGCGGCGGCGAAGCTGTCGGTGACGGTCCGCTCCTCGTGGGCGATCGCGCTGGCCACCTGGTAGGTGCCGAAGATCAGCATCGGCACCGCGATCAGCGAGGCACCGGCCAGCCACAGCACTCGGACGGCCCGGCCCTCCAGCACCCGGAGGCCCCAGCTGGTCAACCGGTCGAATCGGTCCGTGAGGAGTCCCATGGCGCTCAGCTCCCCAACCACCGCAGCACGGCGAGCACCCGCCGGTGGTCGTGCTCGGTGGGCGGTAGGTCCAACTTGGTGAAGATGTTGCTGACGTGCTTCTCGACAGCCCCGTCGCTCACCACCAGGGCGCGGGCGATGGCGGCGTTCGACCGCCCCTCGGCCATGAGGCCGAGCACCTCGCGCTCCCGGGGCGACAGGCGCTCCAGCGGGTCGCGGCGCCGGGTCCGGGCCAGAAGTTGGGCGACGACCTCGGCGTCGAGGACCGTGCCGCCCTCACCCACCCGGGCAACGCCGGCGAGGAACTCGCCGACGTCGGCGATGCGGTCCTTGAGCAGGTAGCCGAGGCCGGTGGTGTCGTCGGCCAGAAGCTCGCTGGCGTAGGTCTCCTCGACGTACTGCGACAGGACGAGGATGCCGATGGCCGGCCACCGGGCCCGGATCTGCAGTGCGGCCCGCAGGCCGTCGTCGGTGAACGTCGGCGGCATCCGGACGTCGACCACCGCGAGGTCGGGCTGGTGGCGCTCGACCACCGTCATCAGGTCGTCGGCGTTGTCGACGGCGGCCACCACGTCGTGGCCGGCGTCGGCCAGCAGACCGGTGAGCCCCGCGCGCAGCAGCACCGAGTCCTCCGCGATCACGATCCGCACCCCGTCCCCCTCACGCCCCGCCCGGCCCGCACGGCAGCTCGGCCAGGATCGTCGTCGGCCCGCCGCCCGGGCTCACCACCCGCAGCGTGCCGCCCAGCGCCGCCACCCTGTCGCGCAGGCCGGCCAGCCCCGTGCCGCCGTCGATGGCGGCGCCACCGACGCCGTCGTCTCGCACCTCCACCACCAGCCGGTCGCCGGCCCGGGCGATGGCGACCGCGGCGCGGGTGGCGTGCGCGTGCCGGGCCACGTTGGTGAGCGCCTCGGTCACCACGAAGTAGGCCGCGCTCTCGACCGCCGGCGGCGGCCGTTCGGCCACCTCGACCTGCAGGCTGACCGGCACCGGCGACCGGGCGACCACGGCGGACAGGGCGGCGTCGAGGCCGCGGTCCTCGAGGATGACGGGGTGGATGCCGCGGACGAGGTCGCGGATCTCCCTGAGCGCCGCCTTGGCCTCCTCGTGGGCGTCGGCGACGAGACGGGCGCCGCCGTCGGGGTCGTCGTCGATCCGCTCGCGGGCCGCCCCGAGGTTCAGGGCCAGTGCCACCAGCCGCTGCTGGGCGCCGTCGTGGAGGTCGCGCTCGATGCGGCGCCGCTCCGACTCCGCGCTGTCGACGGCCGCGGCCCGGCTGGTCTCGAGGCGGGTGACCTGCTCGCCGAGCTCGTCGCGGCGCCGGGGGGCGAGCAGCCAGCGGGCGGTGGCGAGGTCGACCCGGGCCAGCGCCCGGGTGGTCCAGGGGGCGACGGCGGCCAGGCCGGCGAGTCCGACCAGCGTGACGCCCCAGGCCGCGGGCCCCTGGGACACGGCGAAGATCCCGAACTTGGCGCTGTCGCCCGGCAGCGCGTCGACGTAGAGCGGTAGGAGCAGCAGCGCGGCCGACCCGCACCACACGGCCAGCGTGACGGTGGTGGTGAGAACGCCGCGGGGCAGGGCGAGGACGTCGTAGGCGATGAGCTTCCACCGCGGCCGCGACCTCACCCGCTCGACGAGCCGGCTCCACAGCGAGCCGCCGGTGAGCGGGGGGACGCCGTCCTCGATCCGCTCGCCGAGCAGGGCGGCGATGCGCGACCGCTCCACCGCGCTGGCCACCCGGGAGCCGACGAACAGCAGCCAGATGAAGGGAAGGGCGAGGGGGAACGTGATGAGCAGGGCGAGAGACACCGCCAGCAGCGTGACCGTGAATGTGAACGTGACCGTGCCCACGAAGACGTCCAGCAACAGGTGGGTGAGCGCCCACCAGGTGGACGCCTGGCGCCAGGGCCGGAGCAGAACGCTGATCACACCGACCAACCTAGGCACCGGCCGGCGCCACGACGATGGAGCGAGCGGGTGTCGTGGAGGTGGGGTTCTCCCCACCTCGGCGCCCGAGGCGCCCACGGGTCAGAGCAGGCTCGAGCGGCCGTCGGTGCCCCACCACGAGGCGGTGAGCTTGAGGTCGGGCGAGCGGGGCTCGATCTCCTCGTAGATCCGCTTGTAGCCGGTGTGGGCGATCAGCCAGTCGCCGCCGACCTTCACGTAGCGGTCGTCGTAGAACGAGGCACCCCGCACGGTCAGGCCCAGCGACCCGAGGATGACGACGTCGTCGAGCGCCCACACGCCGGTGGCCGTGTCGGGCCCGGTGAGCGTGATCTCCGGCTGGTGGACCTTGTGGCTGGTCAGCATCGACTCGTCGCCCATCGACTCGCGGAGGAACGCCATGATGTCGGGCCGCCCGGTCAGCGCCTTGGCCCCGCCGCCATAGGAGGCGGTGGCCTCGGGCGCGAACAGGGCGCCGAGCTCGTCCCACCGCTTCTGGTCGATGAGCCGGACGTACCGGTACTTGAGCTGGCGGATCTGCTCGATCTCGACGAGGTCGGCCGGAGTCATGCCGGTCATCTACCACGTCGCCGGCGCCGTCGCCGGGTACGCCACCCGCGGTAGGTGAGGCTGCACCCCGGGGACGATGACGGGCCGCGTGGCCTGCCGTACGGTGCCAGGTGCCGTGTCCGCCCTGACCGCCCCGACCGCCCCGACCGCCCCCGGCGACCCGGCGCGCCCGTACCGACCGACGCTCGCCCCCGGCGTGCCCGGATGGGTGCGCACCGTGGTGCCGGCGCTGATCGCCGGCGTCTTCCAGGTGGCGGTCACGAGCGTCGCCGGCCCCCACCAGCACGACGTCGTCCAGGTGGACGGGTGGGCGGTCGCGCTCCTGCTGGGCGGCCCGGTGGCGCTGCTTTTCCGGCGCCGGTGGCCGGAGGCTGCGCTCGTCGGCGCGTTCGTCCCCACGATGGCCTACTGGCTGACCGACTACCCGCGGGGCCCGGTGTTCCTCGCCCTCATCGTCGCCTACGTCAACGCGGTGATGCGGGGCCGCAGCCGCCTGGCGTGGGCCAGCCTGGTCGCCGGGTGGGTGATCGGCGCCTGGATCGCCCCGCTCACCCACGACGAGGCGTGGCCGGACTGGGGTGCGGCGGTCGGCATCGGGACGTGGCTGCTGGTGCTGGCCGTCGGCACCGAGCTGATCCGCAGCCGGCTGGAGCGGTCGGCCCAGGAAGCGGCCGCCCGGGCGGAGGAGGCCCGGAGGCGGGCCAGCGAGGAGCGGCTCCGCATCGCCCAGGAGCTGCACGACGTGCTGGCCCACAACATCTCGCTCATCAGCGTCCAGTCGGGCGTCGCCCTCCACCTGCTCGACGAGCACCCGGAGCAGGCCCGGCCGGCCCTGACCGCCATCAACGAGGCCAGCCGGGCGGCGCTGGGCGAGCTGAGATCGGTGCTCGACGTGCTGCGGGCCGGGGCCAGCGCCCCGCTGCAGCCGGCCGCCGGGCTCGCCGAGCTGGGCCGCCTGGTCGAGCGGACGCGGGCCACGGGGCTCGCCGTCACGCTGGACACCGACGGCCTCGACGTGGACGTCGGCGCGGGCGCCGATGCCGGTGCCGCCCCGCTGCCCGCCGGCGTCGACCTGGCCGCGTACCGGGTCGTGCAGGAGGCGCTGACCAACGTCGTCCGCCACGCCGCCGCCACCCGGGTCACGGTGCGGGTCACCCGGGAGCCCGGCGAGCTGGTGGTGCAGGTCGACGACGACGGCCGGGGCGCCGAGCACCCGCCCGGTGCCCCGCTCCCCGCCGGGGGCCGCGGCCTGATCGGCATGCGGGAGCGGGCCGCGGCGCTCGGCGGCGAGGTGGAGGCCGGGCCCCGGCCCGGGCGCGGCTTCCGGGTCCGGGCCCGGTTCCCGCTCGGGGGCGACGCGTGATCCGCGTGCTGCTGG
>JBKPHT010000146.1:0-8740 GCA_046730015.1 Actinomycetota bacterium | reverse complement strand
CCGCCCGGGCGGCGCGGGCTGCGGCGGCGGCCGCCTTCCGGGCCTCCGCCCGGGTGGGCGCGGGCTCGGCCGCGTCGCCCGGCACGGCCACCACGGTGTCGTCGAAGTCGATGGCCCCGGTGCCGACCTCGGTGCCGGAGCCGGCGGCGGGCACGCCGACCACGCCGGGCACCGCCAGGTCGATGCCGCGGCGGGGCGGATCGATGGTCACGACGACGAAGCGACGGGTCTCCCCCACCCGCAGCATCTCCTTGGCGCTGCGGGGCGGCGGGTCGGCCAGGTGTCGGAGCGGGACGTAGGCGCGGGCCTCGCCGACCATGACGTAGGCCCCGTGCGAGCTGAACCGCTCGATCACCGCGTCGACCTCGCTGCCGACCGGGTGGCGGCTCACGAAGTCGATGAACGGCAGGGCCTCGTTGTAGGGCTGCGGGCCCCGCGACCCGCGGCCCCGGGCCTCGCCGGCGCCGTCGCCGGCGGCGTCGAGGATGGCCTCGACTGCGACCTGGTCCCCGGTCGGGGCTGCGACGGGCTCGGCGGCCTTGGCGCGCGAGCGGCGCTTCCGGGCGGGCTTGGCCCCGGCCTCCTCGCCGTCGGCCTCCGGAACGGCCGCGGCCTCCGTAGTGACGGCGGGCTTGGCCGTCGCCCGTGCGACCCGCTCGGCGGCCTTGGACACCTTGCGAGCCTCGCTCACGGCCCGCCGGCTGGTCGGCCCCCGCACCGGCGCCCGCTCCATGAACACCCAGCCCACATGGGGCACCGGCTTCCCCCCGATCAGCCGGCCCTTCTCGAACAGCCAGGGGTACTCGCCGTGGAACTCCTGGAACGAGTCGTTCGACAGGATGCTGGCCCCGGCCCGCTTGGCGATCTGCAAGACGAAGGCGTCGCCCCGGCCGATCGCGCCGGCGGGCGGGGTGATCAACTCGTTGGCGTTGACCGCGTCCTCGTAGGTCCTGCGCTCCCGGGCGTCGATCCGGTTGGGGAAGGTGGCGTCGACGACGACGGTGACGAAGTCGGGCGAGTACTCCTCGACGAACGCCTGCACCGCCTCGTCGAGCTGGGCCAGGCTGGGCGCGTCGCGGCCCTCCGTCGCGATGTTCGATCCGTCGACGATCACGTGCTTGATCTTCATTGCGCCACGCATTCAAGCAAACGGACAAGGCTGCACGGGGGACACCCGGAGCTACGGTGCCGGCGATGAGCGACCCGACCGCCGAGGTCACGGAGCTGTTGCAGCACCTCATCCGCAACGCGTGCGTCAACGACGGCGCCCGGGGGTCCGGGTTCGAGGCCCGCAGCGCGGACCTGCTGGAAGGCTACTTCGACGGGTCGGGAATCGACGTCGAGCGCTACGAGCCGGCCCCGGGGCGGACCAGCCTGGTGGCCCGCATCGAGGGCCGCCGCCCCGAGGCACCCGCCCTGCTGCTCATGGGCCACACCGACGTCGTGCCGGCCAACCCCGACGGCTGGCGGCGCGACCCGTTCGGTGGCGAGCTGGTCGACGGCGAGGTCTGGGGCCGGGGCGCGATCGACATGCTCAACCTCACCGCGTCGATGGCGGTCGCCACTCGGCGGCTGGCCGTGGACGGCTACCGGCCCGACGGCACCCTCGTCTACCTGGCCGTGGCCGACGAGGAGGCGCTGGGCACCTGGGGCGCCGACCACCTGACCCGGCGCGAGCCGGACGCGGTCGCAGCCGACTGGGTCGTCACCGAGTCGGCCGCCGTGCCCCTGGAGGGCGGCGACGGCGGGTTACGGCTGCCGGTTCTGGTGGGCGAGAAGGGGTCGTGCTGGTGCACGTTGCGGGTGTCGGGCACGCCAGGCCATGCGTCGCAGCCGTTCCTGACCGATAACGCCCTGGTCACGGCCGCCAAGGTGGTGCAGGCACTGGCCGAGTACCGGCCGGCCGCCCGCATCCACGACGTGTGGCGCCGCTACCTGGCGGGCCTGGCCCTGCCCGACGAGCTGGCCGGGCCCCTGCTCGACCCCGACCGGCTGGTCGGCGCGCTCGCCGACCTGCCCGCCCCCCTCGCCCGCCACTACCACGCCTGCACCCACCCCACCATCGCCCCGACCGTGGTCCGGGGCGGCACCAAGACCAACGTGATCCCCGACCGGGTCGATCTCGAGCTCGACGTGAGGACCCTGGCGGGCCAGGGGCTGCCCGAGGTCCGGGCCATGCTGGACGAGGCCCTCGGGCCGTTGGCCGACCGGGTCGAGATCGTCGAGGCCCACGACGACCCGGCCACCGAGTCGCCGGTCGACACCCCGCTGTGGGACGCCCTGGCCCGGACAACCCGGGCCTTCTACGGGGGCAGCCACCTGGTGCCGACGATCAACGTCGGCGCCACCGACGCCCGCTTCTTCCGCCGCCTGGGCACGACGGCGTACGGGTTCGGCCTGCTCAGCCGGCGGCTGGCGCCGGAGGAGTACGGCCGGATGTTCCACGGCGACGACGAGCGGGTCGACATCGAGTCGCTCCGGCTCTCGACCGAGCACTGGCAGGCCCTCGCCAGGGACCTCCTCGGCGGCTGACGCGGTCCCCGAGGCGATAGGGGCCGCTCCGCCGTTCTCGAGGCGATAGGGGCCGGGGGCCGACCACCATGACCTCGAGAACCGGAGAACGACCCCTATCCGCCGACTGCGCCGCGGGGTTCGGATCCGTCCGCTCGCCTCCGCTCCCCATAGGCTCGCGAGATCATGCCGGTGCGCGCCGTGATCTTCGACTTCGGCGGGGTGATTCTGACCAGCCCGTTCGAGGCCTTCGCCCGCTACGAGGCCGACAGCGGCCTGCCCGAGGGGTTCCTCCGCCGGCTCAACGCCACCGATCCCGACACGAACGCCTGGGCGAAGCTGGAGCGGAGCGAGGTCGACCTGGACGGCTTCGCCCTGCTGTTCGAGAAGGAGGCCCGGGCCGCCGGGCACGAGATCGACGGCCGGGCCGTGCTGGGGCTGCTGGCCGGGACCGTGCGGCCCGAGGTGGTCGAGGCGCTGCGCCGCTGCCACGACCGCCTCAAGACGGCGCTGCTCACCAACAACTTCGTGGGGCCCGGCGGGCCGCCGGACCCCGGCGGGGCGGGGCCGATGGGCGAGGTGATGGGGCTGTTCGACGTCGTGGTCGAGTCGAGCCGGGTGGCGCTGCGGAAGCCCGACCCGGCCATCTACCGCCTGGTCTGCGACGAGCTGGGCGTCGAGCCGGCGGAGACGGTGTTCCTCGACGACCTGGGGGTCAACCTCAAGCCGGCCCGGGCCATGGGCATGGCCACCATCAAGGTCGGCGACCCGGCCGCGGCGATCGCGGAGCTGGAGGCGGTCGTCGGCTTCCCCCTCCGGTGACCACGACCTCGGCGCCGGTCGACCGGCGTCGTGCCATTGTTCCGGCATGCACATGAGTGTCGGGGTGGCCGCAGCCGTGCTGGTGGTGGCGCTGCTCGCGGGTTGCGGCGGGGACGGCGACGGCGGCGAGGGCGGCGAGGGCGCCACGGCCACCACCGAGGCGGCGGCGGACGAGGAGACCAGCCCGACCTGCGACCTGCTGGACACCGACCGGGTCAGCGAGCTGTTCGGCACCGAGGCCACGGTGCAGCCGCCGGAGCCGGGGGCGAGCGACGTCGCCAGCTCGTGCATCTGGCAGGCCGAGGTGGGCGACGCCGACGCGCCGGCCGTGTACCAGCTCCAGCTGACGATCTACCCGGGCGGCGCCTTCTACGACCCGGCCATGTGGGGTGGCACGCCCGAGCCTGTGGAGGCGCTCGGCGACGAGGCGTTCGTGGTGCGGGACGGCGGTGCCCAGGGCACGACCGCCGGGTACCGGGACGCGGAGCGGTCGGTGTTCCTGAGCTACGCCATCCTCATCGACCCCGGGGCCGCCGACCCGTCGGACCAGGCCGACGACGTGGTGTCGCTGCTCCGGGACGTCGACGCCGGGTTGGGCTGAGCCGCCCGGCTCAGCCGGTGGCCTGGAGCGACTCGTACTCCTCGCCCGTGTCCTGCCAGTCCTCGAACTGGATCACGCCCATCTCGGTGAACTTGGTCCGCAGCCAGCCGTCCCCGCCGTCGAGGAGGCCGAGCTTCTTGCAGTTGGGCACGATCTTGGAGAACAGCATCTGCTGGAACATGCCGCGGCCCTGGTCCTGGAGCACCACTGGCAGGATCTCGGCCGGCTTGATGCCCATCCGCTCCCACACCTCCTGCTGGAGGAACCGGTCGCGCATGCGGATGGCGGCCTCGAAGGCGAACTCCTGGCGCTCGCGGAGCTCGGCGTCGGTCAGGCCGCCGTAGTACTCCTTGAGCGACAGCACCCCGAAGGCGACATGGCGGGCCTCGTCCGACATCACGTAGCGGAGCAGCTGCTTGAGCAGCGGATCGGGCGTCATCTGCTGCATGAACCCGAAGGCGGCGAGCGCCAGGCCCTCGACCATGATCTGCATGCCCAGGTAGGTCATGTCCCAGCGGCTGTCGTTGATGATGTCGTCGAGCAGCAGCTTCAGGTGGGCGTTGATCGGGTAGAAGCCGTTCTGCTTGTCCTGGAGGTACTTGGCGAAGACCTCGACGTGGCGGGCCTCGTCCATCACCTGGGTGGAGGCGTAGTACTTGGCGTCGATCCAGGGCACGGTCTCGACGATCTTGGCCGTGCAGATGAGGGCGCCCTGCTCGCCGTGCATGAACTGGCTGAGCGTCCAGTTGTCCATCTCGATGGACAGCTTGATGAAGTCGTCCTCGGTGAACTTCTCGAGGGGGGTGCCGGTGACGTCGGACTGCATCTCGGCGAACTGGAGGCGCTGGAGGGCGGCGTTCTTCTCCAGGTCGACGTCGGTGTCCCAGGGGAGGTCGGTCTCGCCGTTCCACTGGGCGTGCTTGGCCTTCTCGTAGAGCTTGTTGAGGGCCGGCCGCTCGCCCTTCTCGTAGTCCCAGGTGAAGATGGCGTCGGCGTTGTCGGCCACCACGTGGATGGTCTCGTCGACGTCGGTGTTGCTGACGGCGAGGATGGCCTCCAGGTCGTTGATCTCGGCGCGGCCGATGATCTCGGCGTTGGCGGAGTACTCGTCGAGCGCCATGTGGGTGACCCCCTCGGTCGGGTGCTCGTGCTCGGTCGCCGGCCCTCGCCGGTCTGTAATAACGCCCATTATCGGCCAACCGGCGCGGTGAACGGAAGACGTCGTCATGTGACGTTGGTCACTGAAGCTGCGGAGGCCGGCAGCGATCGGCGTCCATGCCAGGTTGGCGACGACGAGCTCAGCCGACGCTGAGGGCGGCGTCGATGATCGCCTCCTGCTCCTGCACGTGGATCGTGTGGGACCCGGTGGCGGGGCTGCCGGACTCGTAGCGGCTCACCCGCACCACCCTGTGGGTGTCGGCGAACCGCTCGGCCAGCCGGTCCTGGGCGAAGGCCCAGGCGCCCATGTTGGCCGGCTCCTCCTGGAGCCAGACGATCTCCCGGGCCTCGGGGTAGCGGGCGACGACCTCCGACAGCCGCTCGTAGGGCCACGGGTACAGCTGCTCGACGCGGACGATCGCCACCGGCGCGCCGCGCTTGTCGCGCTCGGCCAGGGCCTCCTGGCCGATCTTGCCCGAGCACAGCACGATGCGGCGGACGGCGCCGGGGTCGCCGACCCGGGGGTCGTCGAGCACCTCCTCGAAGCTGCCCCGGGTCAGGTCCTCGATCGGCGACCGGGTGGCCTTGGCCCGCAGCAGCGACTTGGGGGTGAAGACCACCAGCGGCTTGCGGACGTCCCGAGCCATCTGGCGGCGGAGCAGGTGGAAGTACTGGGCGGCGGTGGTGGCGTTGGCCACCTGGATGTTGTCCTCGGCGCACAGGGTGAGGAACCGCTCGAGGCGGCCCGAGCTGTGCTCCGGGCCCTGGCCCTCGTAGCCGTGGGGCAACAGCATCACCAGGCCCGAGGTCTGGTCCCACTTGTCCTCGGCGGCCACCAGGAACTGGTCGATGATCGTGCTGGACCCGTTGACGAAGTCGCCGAACTGGGCCTCCCAGGCGACGAGGGCCTCCTTGTTGGCCACCGAGTAGCCGTACTCGAACCCGACCGCGGCGTACTCGGACAGCAGCGAGTCGTAGATCCAGAACTTGCCCTGCTCGGGCCCGAGGTGGGCCAGCGGCGCCCACTCGTGGCCGTCGGTGTGGTCCACCAGCACGGCGTGGCGCTGGCTGAACGTGCCCCGCCGGGTGTCCTGGCCGGCGAGCCGGATGTCGGTGCCCTCCAGCAGCATCGAGCCGAACGCCATCGCCTCGGCGGTGGCCCAGTCGACCTCGCCCTCCTCGCGCACGATCTTGTCGCGCGCCTGGAACTGGCGGGCCAGCTTGGGGTGGATGGCGAAGTCGTCGGGCCAGCCGCTCAGCCTGTCGTAGATCCGGTCGAGGACGGCCCGGTCGACGCCGGTCTCGACGTGGGGCAGCACGCCCACCGGAGGCGGCGGCTCGGCGGCCCGGAGGTTGGACGGCGGAGCCGACTGGCGGGTCTCGTCGAGCGCCTGCTGCAGTTTGTGCTGGAAGTCGTCGAGCGCCTGCTCGGCCTCCTCCAGCGACAGCTGGCCCCGCTTGACCAGCGACTCGGTGAACAGCTTGCGGACCGACCGCCGCTGGTCGATCTTGGCGTACATCAGCGGCTGGGTGTAGCTGGGGTCGTCGCCCTCGTTGTGGCCGTAGCGCCGGTAGCTGACCAGGTCGATGACGACGTCCTTGTGGAACCGCTGGCGGTAGGCGTAGGCGAGCCGGGCGACCCGGACGCAGGCCTCGGGGTCGTCGCCGTTGACGTGGAAGATCGGCGCCTGGACGATCTTGGCGACGTCGGTCGAATAGAAGCCCGACCGGGCGGCCTCGGGGGTGGTGGTGAACCCGATCTGGTTGTTCACCACGACGTGGATGGTCCCGCCGACCCGGTAGCCCTTGATGTCGCTCATGTTGAGCGTCTCGGCCACGACGCCCTGGCCGGCGAACGCGGCGTCGCCGTGCATGAGGATCGGTAGCACCGAGTAGTCGTCCGGCCGGTTGATCTGGTCCTGCCGGGCCCGGACCATGCCCTCGACCACGGGGTCGACGGCCTCGAGGTGGCTGGGGTTGGCGGCCAGCTCGACGGTGATCTCGCTGCCCGCCCGGCTCTGGAACTTGCCGACCTGGCCGAGGTGGTATTTGACGTCACCGGAGCCTTGCACCGCGGTGGGGTCGAGGGTGCCCTCGAACTCCTTGAACACCTGGTCGTAGTTCTTGCCCACGATCGTGGCCAGGACGTTGAGCCGGCCCCGGTGGGGCATGCCCATGACCGCACCGTCGAGCCGCTCGTCGGCGGCGGCCTCGAGGATCGCGTCGAGGATGGGGATGAGGCTCTCGCCCCCCTCGATGCCGAACCGCTTCTGGCCGATCCACTTGGTGCCCAGGAACTTCTCGAAGGCCTCGGCGGCGTTCAAGCGGTCGAGGATGTGGCGCTGGTCCTCGACGGCGAGGGTCTGCTGGCTCTGGCTCTCGACGTGCTCCTGGATCCAGTGCTGCTCGTCGAGGTCCTGGATGTGCATGTACTCGATGCCGATGGTGCGGCAGTAGGCGTCGCGCAGCACCCGGAGGATCTCGCTGAGCGGCATCCGGTCTCGCCCGTCCAGGCCGCCGGTGAGGAACTCGCGGTCGAGGTCCCAGATGGTCAGCCCGTAGGTCGCCGGGTCGAGCTCGGGGGCCATCCGCGGTTCCTTCCACCGCAGCGGGTCGAGGTCGGCGATGAGGTGGCCCCGGACCCGGTAGACCCGGATGAGGGTGGCGACCGCCATCTGCTTCTCGAGCAGGGTCTCGGTGCGGTCGATGGGGTTGACGTCCCGCCGCCACTGGATGGCCTCGTAGGGGACCCCGAGGCTGGAGAAGATGGCGTCGTAGAAACCGTCGGCCCCGAGCAGCAGCTCCTCGACCCGCTTGAGGAACAGGCCCGACTCGGCGCCCTGGATGATCCGGTGGTCGTAGGTCGAGGTGACCGTGATCACCTTGGAGGCCCCCAGGTCGGCGAGCAGCGCGGGGTCGGCCCCCCGCCACTCGGCCGAGTAGTCGATGGCGCCGACGCCGACGATCGCGCCCTGACCGGGCATGAGCCGGGGCACCGACTGCTTGGTGCCGATGGTGCCGGGGTTGGTGAGGGTCACGGTGGCGCCGGCGAAGTCGTCGGGCGACAGCTTGTTGGACCGGACCTTGCGGATGAGCTCCTCGTAGGTGCCCCAGAAGGCGCGGAAGTCCATGGTGTCGGCGTCGCGGATGACGGGGACGAGCAGGGTGCGGCTGCCGTCGGACTTCTCGACGTCGACGGCGATGCCGAGGCCGACGTGGTCGTGGCGGATCACCCGGGGCTTGCTGTCGTCGCCCTTGACGAACGTCGAGCTCATGACCGGGACGCTCCCGGCGATGGCCTTGACGATGGCGTAGCCGATGATGTGGGTGAAGCTGACCTTGCCGCCCCGGGTGCGGCCCAGGTAGCCGTTGATGACCCGGCGGTTGACCTCGAGCAGCTTGGCCGGGACGTCACGGAAGCTGGTGGCGGTGGGGACGCCGAGGCTGGCCTCCATGTTCTGGACGATCCGGGCGGCTGCGCCCCGGAGGGGCTCGCCGAGCTGCTCGGTGGGGGCGGCGGCCGGCTTGGCTGCGATCTCGGCCGTGGCCGCCGGGGCGGTGGCGGTGCCGTTGCTGGCCGAAGGCGCGGGCGTCGGGGCCGGGGCCGGGGTCGACGCAGGCGGGGCCGGGGCGGGGGCGGTGGCGAGG
>JBKPHT010000145.1:0-5328 GCA_046730015.1 Actinomycetota bacterium | reverse complement strand
CGTGGCGTGACGCTTCCCGCACTCGACGTTCCCCAGGTAGCCCTTCGAGTAGAAGGTGCGCGACGCCATGGCGGCCAGGCTGAGCCCGGCGGCCTGCCGGGCGAGTCTGAGCATGCTGCCGACCTGGCGGTCGTCCATCGGGCCCGCCGAGCACCAGTAGCACTGACGGCCGCTAGCGAACCTCGAGGCGGCGGATCACGTCCTCGTGGCGCTCCTGGTCGGGATCGAGGATCCGCCGCGGGTGGCGGCCGTCGACGTAGCCGAGGAACGGCGGGTAGACGTTGTAGCCCAGCAGCTCCTGGAGGCGGGGCGGCAGGTCGCGGGCCACGTCGAGGGGCACGGCGATCAGCTGGGTCTCCTGCGGCCGCAGCCACGACACGACGTACTCCAGCAGCAGACCGGGCCTCGGCTCGTCGCTGGTGTTGGCGCCGCCGCCGTGCCACAGGCCGCCGAGGTAGATCAGCACCGACCCGGCCGGCATGGTGGCCGTGACGACCTCCTGCTCGTCGATCTCGGGCCGGCGGTGCGGCGGCCACCGGTGGCTGCCGGGCACGAGCCGGGTGGCGCCGTTGGCCTCGGTGAAGTCGCACAGCGCCCACATGCTGTTGACCACCACCGGCGGGTGAGGCTGGGGCAGCGGGTAGATGCCCTCGTCGCGGTGCAACACCTGGGCGGCCTCGCCGGGCCCGATCTGCAGCGCTACCGGGGCCGAGAACTGGTAGTGCTCGCCGAGGGCGTGGTCGAGCGCGGCGAGCAGCAAGGGGTGGACGGCCAGGTCGTCGAACGCCCTCGTCTTGGCGTAGACGGCGTAGATCCGCTGGGTGTGGTAGCCCTCGAACGCGTTGCGGCCCGTCGGGGTGGCGGCGAACAGGTCGTCGAGCGCGCCGAGCCGGGCGGCGACATCGTCGGGCGGCAGCAGGCCCTCGACCAGCGCGTAGCCCAGGTCGTCGAGCGAGGCGGCGACGTCCGCAGGCGAGGCCTCGGGGCCGAGTCGTCGCAAGGTCACGCCGCCGACCGTAGCCGTCGCACCGGCCGTTCACGCCGTGCTCGAACGGAGGACATACGACCGCAACGCCGGGGCCCTACCCTTCGTGGCGGTGACGGCTTTCCGCTCGGAACCGACCGACGTCAACTCACGGCTGATGTCGCCCCTGCAGCCGCACGTCATCGTCCTGTTCGGGGCCACGGGCGACCTGGCCAAGCGGAAGCTGCTCCCCGGCCTGCTGCGGCTGTGGCGGGCGGGGCTCGTGCCCGACGTCCGCATCGTGGGCACGTCGCTCGACGACGTCGACGACGAGGGGTTCCGGATCATGGCCCGCCAGGCCTGCGAGAAGTTCTGCACCGATGTCATCGACGAGGAGCACTGGGCCGCGTTCGACGACAAGCTGCGGTTCGTCCGGGGCGACGCCGGGCCGGCGGGCCTGGCGGCGGCGGTGGCCGAGGCGGAGTCCGAGCTGTGCGGGGAGGGCTGCCGGCGGCTCCACTACCTGAGCGTGCCGCCCGGGGCGGCGCTGTCGGTGGTGCGGACGCTGGACGAGGCCGGCCTGGTCGAGCGGTCGAGGATCGTCATGGAGAAGCCGTTCGGCACCGACCTGGTCAGCGCCCGACGGCTGAACGCGTCGCTGCACGAGGTGTTCGACGAGCGCCAGATCTTCCGCATCGACCACTTCCTGGGCAAGGAGGCGGCGCAGAACATCCTGGCCTTCCGGTTCGCCAACGGCCTGTTCGAGCCGATCTGGAACCGGGTCCACATCGACCACGTGCAGATCGACGTGCCCGAGACGTTGGCGCTCGACAACCGCATCGCGTTCTACGAGAAGACCGGCGCCTACCGCGACATGGTGGTCACCCACCTGTTCCAGGTACTGGCCTTCATGGCCATGGAGCCGCCGACGGCGCTGGAGCCGGTGGCCATCACCGAGGAGAAGAACAAGGTCTTCCGGTCGATGCGGCCCATCGACCCGGCGAACGTGGTCCGGGGCCAGTACCAGGGGTACCAGGACGAGGTCGGCGTGGCCCCCCACTCCGAGACCGAGACGTTCGTGGCCCTCAAGTGCGAGATCGACAACTGGCGGTGGGCCGGGGTGCCGTTCTTCCTGCGCACGGGGAAGCGGATGGCCGAGGGCGCCCGGATCATCTCGATCGCCTTCCGGGAGCCGCCCAAGAGCATGTTCCCGCCGGGCTCGGGCGTCGGCGGCCAGGGGCCGGACCACCTGACGTTCGACCTGGCCGACGCGTCCAAGCTGTCGCTCTCGTTCTATGGCAAGCGGCCCGGGCCGGGCATGAAGCTCGACAAGCTGAGCCTGCAGTTCGCCATGCACGAGATGGGCCGGGTGGGCGAGGTGCTCGAGGCCTACGAGCGGCTGATCTACGACGCCATGATCGGCGACCACACCCTGTTCACGACCTCCGAGGGCATCGAGCGGCTGTGGGAGCTGTCCGAGCCGCTGCTGCAGAACCCGCCGCCGGTGCGCGCCTACCCGCCGGGGTCCTGGGGGCCGAACGCCATCCACCAGCTGGTGGCGCCGAACGCGTGGCGGCTGCCGTTCGAGCGGGCCTGGCGGGAGATGTAGGCCGGCACGCCGGCACGAGGCGATAGGGGTCGTTCGGTTGTTCCCGAGGTCATAGGGGTCGGGGGCCGACCGTTATCGCCTCGGGAAGGGTGGATCGACGGGTCAGCTGCGGAAGTCGCCGACCGCGATCCGCAGCTTGCGGAGCAGGGCGGTGAGTTGGTCGAGCTCGCCGTCCTCGAGCCCGGTGAGCCCGAAGCCGGTGGAGCAGATCGCCTCGGTCGCCTTGGAGACCACGCGTCGGCCCTCGTCGGTGATGCGGGCGAGGGTGGTGCGGCGGTCCGTGGGATGGGCGTCGCGGCCGACCAGGCCCTGGCGCTCGAGCCGGTCGACGATGTTGGTCACGCTCGTCGGGTGGAGCATCAGCCGGTCGCCCATCTTGCCGAGGGGGAGGGCGCCCGCGCGGCTGAACGCGAGCAGCACGAGGGCCTCGTAGCGGGCGAAGGTCAGGTCGAAGGGCCGGAGGACCTCGTCGGCGTGGGCCAGGACGATCTGCTGGGCTCGCATGATCGACGTGGTGGCCGACATCGCAGCCGGGGCGGTCCAGCCCCGGGCCTCCCACTGGCGGCGGGCCTCGGCGATGGCGTCGAAGTCCAACGGACGGAGGTTGGGCACGGCCGGCATCCTATGTCGGATCTCCACCCGTCGGGCGTCCAGTGGTCGGATGGTCGTTGTTCACAGGTCCATTTGTCGGATTACTTACCCTCGGTAGACAGAAACTAGGAGATCCAAGTAGCCTGGCCGCGTGGCTGGTCATGGGGGTTCCGGGTCGCGCTCAGGCACCGAACACGGCGCTGCGGGTGGTGACGGTATGCATCATCCCCAACACCCTGTGCGGTTGGTTACGGCCGCGAGCCTGTTCGACGGCCACGACGCGGCGATCAACGTCATGCGCCGCATCCTCCAGAGCCAGGGCGCCGAGGTGATCCACCTCGGGCACAACCGATCGGTGGACGAGGTCGCCCGGGCCGCGGTCCAGGAGGACGTCCAGGGCGTCGCCGTCAGCTCCTACCAGGGCGGCCACCTCGAGTACTTCCGCTACCTGGTGGACCGACTGCGGGACGAGGGCCGCCCCGACGTCAAGGTGTTCGGCGGGGGCGGCGGCGTGATCGTCCCCGACGAGATCGCCGCGCTGCACGACTACGGCGTCGCCCGCATCTTCTCGCCGGAGGACGGCCAACGCCTCGGACTCGCCCCGATGGTCAACACCATCGTGGCCGCCTGCGACGTCGACCTCGCCGCCGACTCCCCCGCCTCGGTCGACGACGTGCTGGCCGGCGACCAGCGGGCGCTGGCCCGGGCGCTCACCGCCATCCAGGCCGGCACGCTCGCCGCCCCGCTCCTCGCCGACCTGCGCGCCGCCGCCGGCCGGCGCACTGTGCCGGTGCTCGGCGTCACCGGCACCGGCGGGTCGGGGAAGTCGTCGCTCACGGACGAGCTCGTCCGCCGGTTCCGGCTCGACTACGACGACAAGCTGCGGATCGCCGTCCTGGCCGTCGACCCCACCCGCCGGCGGGCCGGTGGCGCCCTGCTGGGCGACCGCATCCGGATGAACGCGGTCGACCACCCCAACGTGTACGTCCGCTCGCTCGCCACCCGGGGTGCCGGCTCCGAGGCGCCGGCCCACCTCGACGACGCCGTCGCCGCCTGCCGGGCTGCGGGCCACGACCTCGTCGTCGTCGAGACCCCGGGCATCGGCCAGGGCGACGCCGGCATCGTCGACCTGGTCGACGTCGCCCTCTACGTCATGACCCCGGAGTTCGGCGCGGCCAGCCAGCTCGAGAAGATCGACATGCTCGACTTCGCCGACGCGGTCGCCATCAACAAGTTCGAGCGGCGGGGAGCCGAGGACGCCCTGCGCGACGTCCGCCGCCAGATGCAGCGCAACCGCGAGGCGTTCGGCGGCGACCTCGAGGCGCTGCCGGTGTTCGGGACCATCGCCGCCCGCTTCAACGACGACGGCGTCACCGCCCTGTACCAGCACCTCCGGGACGAGCTGCGTCGCCACGGGCTCCCCGCCGGCGGCGGCGCGCTCGTCCCCGTCGAGGGCAGGGTGCCGACCGGCGTCACCACGATCGTCCCGCCCGAGCGGGTCCGCTATCTGGCCGACGTGGCCGAGACGGTGCGCGGCTACCACAGCGCCACCGCCGCCCAGGTCGAGGCCGCCCGCCGCCACCAGGCCCTGCGGACCGCCAGCGACCTGCTCGACGAGGCGGGCGCCGCGACGGACGACGTCGAGGCTTTGCTGGCCGAGGCCGAGCGCGACCTCGACGAGAGCTCCCACGCCCTGCTCGACGGCTGGCCCGCCACCGTCGCCGCCTTCACCGGCGACGAGCGCGTCGAGACCGTGCGCGGGCGCGGGGTGCGGACCGCGCTCACCACGACCTCCCTGTCCGGCACCCACCTGGCCAAGGTGGCTCTGCCCCGCTTCGGCGACGACGGGGACCTGCTGCGCTGGCTACGTGACGAGAACCTTCCCGGACGGTTCCCGTTCACGGGTGGGGTCTTCGCCTTCAAGCGCGAAGGCGAGGACCCCACGCGCATGTTCGCGGGGGAGGGGGACGCGTTCCGTACCAACCGGCGGTTCCACTTGCTGGCCGGGGGCCAGCCGGCGACTCGGCTGTCGACCGCGTTCGACTCGGTGACCCTCTATGGGTTCGATCCGGACCAGCGGCCCGACATCTACGGCAAGGTCGGCAACTCGGGTGTGTCGATCGCGACGCTCGATGACATGAAGGTGCTGTATGCCGGGTTCGAC
>JBKPHT010000144.1:0-6392 GCA_046730015.1 Actinomycetota bacterium | reverse complement strand
AGCTGATCCAACAGCCCGCGCAACGCCACCACCGCCGCCAACCCGACCTCCGGGTCGTCATGGGTGGCCGCCTCTGCCATGGGGATTCCGCAGGTTGCCTACGAGTCGGGCTCTGATGGAGCCGAGGGCGGGTGGATCGTGCTGCTCACCGGGCAGACATGACGACGGCTGAACCGCTATCCGACGGCGTTCGACGTCATGGTTGCACTCGGGTCGATCGCTCAGTCGGGGCAGCAGGTACCGCCGCCGGAGCCGACGACGATGTTGGCGAACTGCTCGCTGTCGCCGGTCTTCACGTACCACTCCCACCGGGCGCCATCGGGGCCGGCGAGCCAGGTCTCGGTTTTCTGGGCGTAGCAGCACTGCGTGTCGGCGACGCCGGTGGTCTCCAGGTCGGCCTCGGTGAGGCGGCCTTCGGCGGCGATGACCTCGTCGGCGGTCTCAGTCTCGACGCCGAGGTGGTTGATGGAGCCGGGCTCGCCCTGGCCCTCGAACAGCACGAGCTTGAGGGGAGGGTCGGCGATGGCGAAGTTGGCGTAGCCGGGCCTGATCTTGGCCGGCTCGGCGCCGAACATGCGGGTGTAGAAGTCGACGGCCTTGTCGAGGTCCGAGACGTTGAGTGCGAGCTGGAGGCGCATCGTTGCTCCTTGGGAGGGTGCCGGGTACGGTAACCGTACTTCGACAACCGTCGATTTGACGGCTGTCGATACGATAGCAACGAATCGAAAGTTGTCAATGTGACGAAGGACAGTTTCACGATGCAGGCGCTCTGCTGCTCTCCGGTCACGGGCGGGCGCCTCGACGAGGCGGCCGCGGCGGAGTTGGCAGGGGTCCTGAAGGCCCTCGCAGATCCGGTGCGCCTGCGCCTGGTGAGCATCGTGGCCACCGCCCCGGCCGGCGAGGTGTGCGCGTGCGAACTGCCCGAGCTGCTGGGCCGATCGCAGGCGACGGTCAGTCACCACCTCTCCCTCCTGGTCCGGTCCGGCATCCTCGACCGGGAGCAGCGGGGCAAATGGGCGTGGTTCCGGTTGCGGCCGGAGACGCTGGCCGCCGTGCGGGCCGCCTTGGGCGACAGCCTGACCGCGGACGCTTCCGTAACCGCTGGCTGATACCGGCTCGATTCAGCGCTGATCGTCGGCGTGGGGGACGACGACGTCCTTGGCCACATCGGCGACGCGGGGGTAGAGCACCAGGATCAGGCCCGTCGCGAGCAGGGCACCGATCACCTGGGCAACGACGAACATCGGGACCGACGCCGGCTCGATGCCTGCGAACGTGTCGCTGAACGCTCTACCGACGGTTACGGCGGGGTTCGCGAAGCTCGTCGACGACGTGAAGTAGTACGCCCCGGCGATGTAGCCGGCGACGGCGAACGCAGCCAGCGCGGAGCGGCCGGACCGCACGACGCCGAAGATCATCACCAGCAACCCCAGCGTGGCCACGCCCTCGGCGAACCAGAGGTTGCCTCCCGAGCGCGCGGTGGTCGACCACTCGACCACGGGCAGGTCGAACATGACGTTGGCGACCATCGCACCCACGATGGCGCCGGCCACCTGGGCCAGGACGTAGAGGGCCGCGGTCGAGGCGTCGATCCCGCCGAACGCCCGGTCGACCAGGGTCACCGCAGGATTGAAATGAGCACCCGAAGCGGGCCCAAGCGCCAGGATCAGCGCCACCAGGACGCCCGCAGTCGCGGCGGCGTTCTGCAGCAGCTGGAGCCCTCGGTCGTCGGTGAGGCGCTCGGCCATGATCCCGGAGCCCACGACGGCGGCGGTGAGAAACGCGGTCCCGGTGAACTCGGCAGTGAGGCGGCTGACCATCGGCGGGATCGTCGCTCGGAGCGCCGACGGTCGGGAGGCCGCCGGACGGCGGCCTCCGTCGCCGCCCTCCTGGCCGTCCACGGTGGCGTGTGGAGTGGTGGTCATCACCGGCTCGGGGCCGACTCGTCGGGCTGGCGGAGCGAGATCGCAGCGATGCGTTCGTCCAGCTCGGCCAGCGTGACGTCGAACGCCTGGGGGCGGCCCCCCTCGACAGGGTCTGGGATCGACCAGTGCAGCCAGTCCGGCGCGACGTCGAGCTCCTCGTGCGCCCGGTCGCACACCGTCACGACGACGTCGACTCCGGTGTCCTTCGGCTGCAACGCTCGGGGTCGAGCGACGCTGATGTCGATGCCCGCCCGCTTGGCGGCGGCGATCGCTCCCGGGTGGACCCGGTCGCCCGGGTGGGTCCCTGCGCTGCCGGCCGGATCACCGGTGCGCTCACGCCACAATGCTGCGGCCAGCTGCGAACGCGCCGAGTTGTGGGTGCAGATGAACAGCGCGCGTCCCTGAGGTGGTCGGGTGACTGTCCCGAGGAGGTGAAGCGCCTGGTGGCGCAGCCGGATGTAACGCCGCCGACGGTCGCCGCTCGAGACACGGCGCTCGATGAGCCCGACCCGCTCCAGCACGTCGAGGTGGTGCGCAAGCAGGTTCCCCGGTAGCCCATGCGTCGTCGCCAGGTCGGTGGGGGAGCGGTCGGATATGCGGAGGTCCTCGACGATGGCGAGCCGCACGGGCTCCCCCAGCGCAGCGTGGATGGCCGCTCTACGCTCGATGGAGTCGTCCACGACCCCCGTCACCCGACGGTGACCTGGAGGCTGGCGAGCAGCTCACACACCCGTCGGCCGATCTCGTCGCGGATCGGGCGAACGTCGTCGAGGTCGCGGCCCGCAGGGTCGTCCAGTTCCCAGTCCTCGTAGCGCTTGCCGGGGAAGATGGGACACGCATCGCCGCACCCCATGGTCACCACCACGTCAGCCGCCCGCACGATCTCATCGGTCCAGGGCTTGGGGAACTCCGCCTCGATGTTGATGCCCACCTCGCGCATGGCATCGACTGCCGATGGGTTGACCTCGGCGCCCGGCTCCGAGCCGCCGGACCACGCGATCGCCCGGCCACCGGCGAGCCGGTTGAACCAGCCCAGCGCCATCTGCGAGCGGCCGGCGTTGTGCACGCACAGGAACAACACGATGGGCACGCCGTCCTCGCGCCTGTCCTCGACGCGAGCCAAAGCGGTGAGCCGCTGGCGGGCGAACCGCTCCGCTATGAGCGGAAGGAAGTTGGCGAACCTCGCCCGGTCGGCGAACTGGTTGTAGCTCGTCTGGAGGAACAGCTCGATGGTCTCGGCCGAGAACGTGCCGGCGAACTCGGTCTGGAGAACCTTGGTCGCCGTCCTCAGAGCGAGACGCTGATCGGGGCTCAACGAATCGAGGTCGGGCATGGCTCGACCATATGGTTCAACATGTGTTGAGTCAATTGTGGCGGCTCCATACTACTGCTGGCCGTTACCGGCACAATCGACTATCGTCGATGATCGATGGAGGTCGATCGTGCATCCGCCGAGGTGTGGGCCAGCTGGTTCCGGGCGCTGGGGGACGCGTCCCGGGTGCTGATCCTCCACGAGTTGGCGGTGGCTCGCCGGCCGATGACCGTCGGCGAGATCGTGACCGCCGTGGACGTGGGGCAATCGACCGTGTCGCACCACCTCAAGCTGCTGGCCGACACCGGATTCGTGCACGTCGAACGGCGGGGAACCGCCAGCCTCTACCGGGTCAACGAGCGGTGCCTGGAGGTCTTCCCCTCGGCCGCCGAGGTCGTGATGGGCCAGCTGCCCCGCTACGACGCCAGCCCGGCAGCGTGCGTGCCGCCCTGGCAATGCGAGACGCCCGAGCAAACCAGAGAGGACGAGAGCGACATGACCGACGACGCGCTGGTCGACAGCCTGAAGGCGCACTACGGCGCCGCCGCACGCAAGGCGGGAGCGGGACTGCCGGTGATCGAGGACGAGTGCGGCACGAGCGACTGCTGCGGGCCCGCCGCCCGGGACACGACCGACACCTTGGGTGCCGGCCTCTACGACGCATCCGACGTCGCCGAGCTCCCGGCTGGTGCGGTGGCCGGCAGCATCGGCTGCGCCAACCCGGTCGCCCTCGCCCGCCTGGAGCCCGGCGAGGACGTCCTGGACCTCGGCTCCGGCGGCGGCATCGACGTCCTGCTGTCCGCCCGCCGCGTCGGCCCGACCGGCCGGGCCTACGGCGTGGACATGACCGCCGAGATGCTGGACCTTGCCCGAGCCAACCAGGCCGAGGCCGGCGTCACCAACGCCGAGTTCCTGGAGGGCCGCATCGAGGACGTACCGCTCCCCGATGGCAGCGTCGATGTGGTGGTGTCCAATTGCGTCATCAACCTGTCGGCCGACAAGCCGGCCGTGTTCGCCGAGGCCCATCGGGTGCTGCGGCCCGGCGGCCGCGTCGCCTTGGCGGACATCGCCGCCGACGAGGAGTCTTCCGCTGAGCTCCGGGCGGACGACGCCGCCTGGGCGGCGTGCATCGCCGGTGCGGTGACCCGTGATCGCTACCGCTCCCAGCTCGTCGACGCCGGGTTCGCCGAAGTCGAGATCGTCGACAGCCACCCGGTGGCCGATGGCTTCTGGTCCGTGTTCGTGCGGGCCAGGAAGCCCGGCGACGATGCGGCGCAGGGGTGACCGGTCCTGTCGATGTGCTCGCCGTCGGGGCTGGCCCGACCGGCCTGACGCTTGCAGGTCAGCTCCAGGCGTTCGGGGCCAGATTCCGGCTCATCGATCGCCAGCTCGACCGGGTCCACGAGTCCCGGGCGCTCGCCGTGCAGCCGAGGACCCTGGAAGTGCTCACCGGGCTCGGCATCGCCGACACGATGGTCGAACGCGGGAACCCCGCCGTCGAGCTGGCGATGCACGGCCGGTTCCGGACCACACGTGCGCCGCTGTTCGACATTGGCCTCGACGACACGCGCTTTCCGTTCCTGCTGTTCCTGTCCCAGGCAGAGACCGAGGCCATTCTCGGCGAGCACCTCGTCGCCGGGGGAGCGAGGATCGAACGTGGCGTCGAGCTGGTGGGGCTTTCCCAGTACACGGACCACGTCGCCGGCACGCTGCGCCACCGCAACGGGCACACCGAGCAGGTCGACGCCCACTACGTCGTCGGGTGCGATGGCGCCCACAGCGCCGTTCGACAGCTCGCCGGCATCGAGTTCACCGGCGCGCCCTACCCGCAGACCTTCGTGCTGGCCGACCTCGATGCCGACGGTCCGAGGCCCGGGGCCGTCCACGCCTACCTGGGCGATGACGGCCTGCTGTTCATGTTCCCGCTCGGCCGCCCCGCGACCTGGCGCCTGCTCGGCATGGCCCCACCCGCCGCCGCTGGCTCAGCCGACACGCCACCCGACCGCGACCAGCTCCAGGCCCTCGCCGACCGCTACACCGGTGACGCCGTGCGCCTACGCGACCCGGTGTGGGCGACCTACTTCCGCATCCACCACCGCCACGCCACCCACTACCGCCGGGGCCTGGCCTTCCTCGCTGGTGATGCTGCCCACATCCACAGTCCCGCCGGCGCTCAGGGCATGAACACCGGCATCCAGGACGCCTGGAACCTCGGCTGGAAGCTCGCCGTCGTCACCGCCGGCGACGCGTACGCAGACCTGCTGGACACCTACGAGACCGAACGGATGCCCGTCGGCCGCGGGGTCCTGCGCTTCACCGACCGGGCCTACTGCATCGCGACGTCCAGCAACCCGCTCATCCGCACGCTGAGGACGACCCTCGCACCCGAACTGGTCCGTCTGGCACTCGCGTCCAGGCGCGGGCGTGCGTTCGCCTTCCGATCCCTGTCCCAGCTCGCCATCGCCTATCGAGACAGTCCGATCTCCCAGGAGGGCCAGCCGAGGCTGCGCACGGGCCCTCGGGGGGGCGATCGACTTCCCGACGCGCCGGTCACGCAGCCCGGCAGGCCACCGACCACCCTCCACCAGGTGCTCGCACCTGGTCAGTTCCATCTCCTGCTCAGCGGCCCCCCAGACGCCTGGCCGGCCGGCGATGGTGTGCGTAGCCAGTTGCACAGCACCCGCATCGACGTGCACGGCCTCGTCCGCCAGCCGAGCTGCGATGCGCTCCACGACGTCTCGGGCAAGGCGCACGAGCGCCTGGGTTTGACCGAGCTCAAAGCCTCCGCCCATCACCTCGTGCGGCCCGATGGGCACATCGCCTACCGGGCTGCCGGCACCGACCTCGAAGGACTCGTTGCGTACCTCTCCCGTTGGGGTCTCGCGAGCGTCGGAAGTTCCCGCGCGGAGCCGTCGTTGTAGTCGTGGGGCAGGTCGGGCCAGGCGTGGAACACGACAGCAGGCCCTCGCCGGGACGGGCACCGGTGACGAACTCCGGCCGCCCCGTCCGTCGAAGCCGGCGCCCACGCTGAGGCACGCTGGCTCTGTTTGACGCACGGGCCGACCGGTGAGGTGCACCAGGCGGCGCCGACGGTGTAGCCGGCGTGGTCCCATCGGCTCGCCGAGTAGAGCAGGAGCCACCGGTTCTCGACCTGG
>JBKPHT010000143.1:0-9800 GCA_046730015.1 Actinomycetota bacterium | reverse complement strand
GGGGGATCGTGTCGAGGGCGGCCGCCACCTCGGCCGGCGGCACCCGCAGGTCGTCGATCCGGACCCCGTCGAACCGCTCGGTCAGGTCCCGCAGGGCGTCGTCGCCACGCTCCCGGACCTCGGCCAGCACGGCCCGCACGTGGTCCACGGGCGGTTCGGTCTGGGACGGGGGACGGGGCAGCCGCCGGCGCAGGTCGTCGGTGCCGGTCCCCCGCAGGTCGAGACGGCGGAGCACGAAGGACAACGCTACCGCCGGGCGCCCGCCGGACCGGCACCGGTTACCCCGTGGCGCGGCCCCGCCGACCGGGTAGAAACCGGACCCATGGACACCGACCGCGCCGAGCTGTCCGCCCTCGCCACCAGCATCGACGAGGTGACCCGGCGGGTTACGGCGGCGGCCGACCGGCTCCGCGGCACACCCCGGGACGACATCGCCAACGGGCTGTACGAGGTCGAGCGCTCGTTGCTGACCGCCGGCCGGAAGCTCGACCGGGTCATTCGCGCCCTGCGGTGACCGGGAGCGCCCGGATACGACGACGGCGCCCCGGAGGGCGCCGTCGCGGCGACGCCAGGCGGCGGATCCCGGCGTCGCATTGAACCAGGTGGCGGGAACCTGGTCTGCACAAACACTAACGCTTACGGCGTAGGCGTGGTTACGCGCCGGCCGAAGAAGTTCGTTTCAATCCGTTCACGATCCGTTGACACTGGCCTCCTCAGACCTTGAAAGCTGACGGGCAGATGTCGGCCAGGACGCAGGCTCCGCACTGCGGCTTGCGGGCCTTGCACACCGCCCGGCCGTGGAGGATGAGTCGAAGGCTCAGCGCCCCCCGCTCGTCGGCCCGCACCAGCGGGTTGAGCGCCAGCTCGATCTTCACCGGGTCGGTCTCGGTGGTCAGGCCGAGGCGCCGCGACAACCGCTGGACGTGGGTGTCGACCGGCAGCCCCGGCTCACCCATGGCCACGCTGCGGACGACGTTGCCGGTCTTCCGGCCGACGCCCGGCAGCGTGACCAGGTCGGAGAGCTTGTGGGGCACCTCGCCCCCGAACCGCTCCACCAGCGCCGAGGCCATGCCCATGATGCTGCGGGTCTTGTTGCGGAAGAACCCGGTCGACTGGATCAGCTTCTCGACCTCGGCCGGGTCGGCGGCGGCGAGGTCCTCGGGCTTGGGGTAGCGGGCGAACAGCGCCGGGGTCACCATGTTGACCCGCTCGTCGGTGGTCTGGGCGGACAGGATCGTGGCCGTGAGGAGCTCGTAGGGGTTGGAGTGGTGCAGCGCGCACAGCTCCTTCGCCGAGCCCGGGTACTCGACCGCCAGGCGGTCGGCGACGACGCGGGCACGGCCCTTGGGGCTGCGGGGGCGACCGGTGGCCATCGGCCGGACACTACCGGCCGGCCCGGCGGTCCCTAACCTGCTCACCGTGGCCCCCATCGAGATCAGTCGCGAGATGTCCGCCCACGACCTCGCGGCGGTGGAGCGGCTCATCGCGGCGACCGAGGAGGCACTCGGCCACCAGCTGGTCACCGAGCACCGCTTCCACGACGCCGCGTTCGGGGGCGGCACCCAGGTCGCCGGCCTCGTCGCCTGGGACGAGGGCCGCGACCGGCCGCTCGCCTACGCCCAGGTCATCGAGGGCGCCCGCCGCTGGGAGCTGGAGCTGGTCTACGACCACCGCCCCGACCGGCGCCCCGCAGCCCTGGCTGCGGCCGCCGACAGCCTGGCCGCGGCCATCGACGTCGTCCGGGAGGGCGGGGGCGGCCACGTCCACCTGTGGATCACCAAGCCGACCGGCGACCACGACCGCCTGGCCACGGCCGTCGGCCTCACCCGGGGCCGGGACCTGTGGCAGCTCCGCCGGCCGCTGCCGGTGGGCGAGCCGTACTCGGTGACGACCCGCCCGTTCGTCCCCGGGCAGGACGAGCGGGCCTGGCTCGAGGTCAACAACCGGGCGTTCGACTGGCACCCCGAGCAGGGCGGCTGGACGGTCGAGGACGTGGTGAGCCGGGAGGCCGAGCCCTGGTTCGACCCCGAGGGCTTCCTGCTCCACGAGGACGACGACGGGCGGCTCGTCGGGTTCTGCTGGACCAAGGTCCACGCCGATCACGACCCGCCCATCGGCGAGATCTACGTCGTGGCCGTCGACCCCGCGGCCCACCACCGGGGCCTGGGCCGGGCGCTGTGCCTGGCCGGGCTCGACCATCTGAACCGCCGGGGCCTGGGTTTCGGGATGCTCTACGTCGACGCCGACAACGCCCCGGCCACCCGGCTCTACCGCGACCTGGGGTTCACGCTCCACCACATCGACCGGGCCTTCGTCGGCGACGTGGCGCCGGCCTGATCGGCTCAGCTCACCCCGACGCCGAGGGCGCTGCCGATCAGGTATGTGATCGCCGCCGGCACGACGGTGAACAGCACCTGGCGGAGAATCCCGCGGAGCAGCGGGCGGCCCGTGGACCGGGCCACCACGGCCCCCACCGCGACGGCGGCGGCGACGCCCAGGGCCAGCGACGCGATCTGGGCCGCCCCGCCGGCGGCCAGGAACCACGGGACCAGCGGCACCAGGGCCCCGACCGAGAACGCCACGAACGACGACGCTGCCGCGCGCACCGGCGAGCCGAGCCGGCCCGGGTCGATGCCCAGCTCCTCCCGGGCGTGGGCATCCAGGGCGGTGTCGGGGTCGCTCATCAGCGCCTCGGCCACCTCCCGGGCCTGGCGGGGCTCGAGTCCCCGCCGCTCGTAGGCGCCGGCCAGCTCGGCGGTCTCGTACTCGGGGCGGCGGCGGAGCTCCCCGGCCTCGACCGCCAGCTCGCGCTGGAACAGCTCGGTCTGCACCCGCATCGAGTTGTACTCGCCGGCTGCCATCGAGATCGCGCCCGACACCAGTCCGGCCAGCCCCGCGAGTCGCACCACCGCTGGCGCCGGGTCGGCGCCGGCCACGCCGAGGATGAGGCCCATGTTGCTCACCAGGCCGTCGCTGACCCCGAAGACCGCGGCCCGGGCCGAGCCGCCCTGGACGTCGCGGTGGTGCTCGGGGTGGGCCGAGGGGGCCCGCTGGCCGGTGGGCCGGGGCATGCCGGGGCGACGCCCGGTCCAGGGGCGGGGGGCCGGCTGACGCCTGTCGGTGTGGTCCACGGCCCCGACGGTACCGATCGCGGGCAGGCGGCCCTACCCTGGTCGGCCGTGCCCACCCGCTACGACCTCGACCGCGACGCGCTCGCCGCCCTGCTCGACGGCGAGCCGCGCTACCGGGTCGACCAGGTGTGGGACGGCCTCCACCGCCAGCTCCGGGAGCCGGCGGAGCTGACGTCGGTGCCGAAGTCCCTGCGGGCCCGGCTCGACGCCGAGGCGCCGGCCGCGCTGACCCCGGTCGCCGAGTCGGCCACCGGCGACGGCCAGACCGTGAAGTGGCTGTTCGGCCTGGACGGCGGCGCCCGGGTCGAGACCGTGCTCATGCACTACCCCGACCGGACCACCGTCTGCGTCTCGACCCAGGCCGGCTGCGCCATGGGGTGCGGGTTCTGCGCCACCGGCCAGGGCGGGTTCCAGCGGCAGATGACGACGGGCGAGATCGTGGAGCAGGTCGTCCGAGCCGCCCGACGGGCCCGGGAGGGTGGCCGGCGGCTCGCCAACGTCGTCTTCATGGGCATGGGCGAGCCGCTGGCCAACTACGACCGGGTGTGGCCGGCGGTCCGCCGGATCCACGACGACCTCGGCCTGTCGGCCCGACACCTGACACTGTCGACGGTCGGGCTGGTGCCGGGCATCCGCCGGCTGGCCGGCGAGGATCTGCCGGTCAACCTGGCCGTGTCGCTCCACGCCGCCAACGACGCGCTGCGGGACGAGCTGGTGCCGATCAACCGGCGCTACCCGCTGTCGGTGCTGATGGCCGCGTGCGCCGACTACCTCCGGGCCAAGGGGCGGCGGCTGTCGTTCGAGTGGGCGCTGATCGACGGCACCAACGACCGGGCCTCCGACGCCCGCGAGCTGGCCGACCTGGCCCACACGCTGCCGCTGCCGGCGCACGTCAACCTCATCCCGCTCAACCCGACGCCCGGCTACCCCACCCGCGGCACCCCGCGGGCCGGCGTCCGCCGGTTCCGCCAGCAGCTCGAGGACCTCGACATCAACGCCACCATCCGCCGCAACCGCGGCACCGACATCGACGCCGCCTGCGGCCAGCTCGCCGCGCGCGTCGTGCCTTCGTGATCGCCGCCAGAATCGGGAAGGCCGCGACGGTCGTTCCCCTGTACCCGAAGCGATAGGGGCCGGCCCCCGACCACTATCGCCTCCAGAACCAGCGACAGCCCGGCCGTCACCGGACGAGCACCGTCATCCCCTCGTCGGTCCGGATGGCGTCGACGAGCGTCTCGCCCGGCCGGACCTCGGCCCCGTCCCACACGACCGACCGCACCAGGGTCCCGGCAACCCGGGCGCCCGGGCCCACCACCGGGAGGCCGCCGCTGGCCTCCATGTTGGCGGCCAGGTAGCGGGCCGGGGTGCCGCAGTCGCGGCACGGTCCGTCCCACCGGATCACGTCGACCCGGCCGGCGTCGACGCTGGCCCGCCACGACACCTCCCACAGCCCGGCCGGGCTCGACCGCAGGCCTGCGACGTCCGACCAGGGCATGAACGCCGCGACCACGGAGCTGGTGGGCCCGAGCCGGTCCTCACCGGCGACGAGCACCCGCAGCCGCTCGCGGTCCCAGCCGTCGGCCGCGGCGCCCAGCTCGCCGGGCGCCCAGGTGTCGCCGTTGAGCACCAGCGTGCCCCGGCCGTCGATCCACGACCGCAGCAGGCCGAGCGCGCCGGCGGTGCCGCGGGCCTCGCCCGGCTCGACCGACAGGTGGGCCCGGCCGGCCAGGTGGTCCTCGACGGCCGCCCGGTCGTGGTGGACGTTGACGGCCACCGCCCCGGGCCCCACCGCGGTCAGGACCCGGTCGAGGGCCAGGTCGACGAGCGGCGTCCCGCCGACCGGGCACAGCACCTTGGGCCGGACCCGGGTGAGCGGGCGCAGCCGGGATCCCTCGCCGGCCGACAGCACGACCGCGCACAGGTCGGTTGGGCCGCCTCGGCCGGGCTGGGGCATCATCGCCGGCATGACCACCATCGTGCAGGGAATCCAGGGCCTCCGCGACCTCGTCGGCCAGCACCTCGGCTACAGCGACTACGTCGAGGTCACCCAGGAGCAGGTCAACCTGTTCGCCGAGGCGACCGGCGACCACCAGTGGATCCACGTCGACGTCGAGCGGGCCAAGAGGGAGAGCCCGTTCGGCGGGCCGATCGCCCACGGCTACCTCACCCTGTCGATGGGCCCCCGGCTGGTTCCCCAGGTGGTGGCCGTCGACGGCATCTCGATGGCGGTCAACTACGGCTGCGACAAGGTCCGCTTCCCGTCGCCGGTGCCCGTGGGGTCGAAGCTGCGGGTCGGCGTCGAGCTGGTGTCGGTCGACGAGGTGCAGGGCGGCGTCCAGGTCATGATGCGGTTCACCTTCGAGTGCGAAGGCGCCCCGAAGCCGGCCTGCGTCGCCGAGAATCTGTTCCGCTACTACGAGTAGGACGGAGCCGCCGCGGGTTTCGGCGAGGCGGTAGCTGTCGTTCCCGCGCGGGTCAGGCCGACAGCCTGGCCCGGACCGCGGGCCAGCCGGGGAGCGCCCGGACGGGCGCCAGGTCCGGCTCGCCGTCGAGCAGGCCCGGGGCGTGGAAGCCGGCGTCGACCGCCGCCTCGACCCACCGGAGCGCCTCGTCGGGCCGGCCGGCGCGGGCCCACGAGCAGGCGACCTCGAACGCGGTCTGCGGCGGGCTCTGGGGCCTGGCGGCGAAGACGAGCTCGCCCACCTCGGCCGCGGGCCCGAACCGCTCGGCGTAGTGCAGATGGGTCTGCAACCCGCCGGCCGCCTCGACGCCCTGGCGGCCCGCGGCGACGAGCCGCGCGGCGACGGCGGTGGCCCGGCCCCCGTCGGCGAGCAGCGTGGCGGGCACGAGGTTGGGCGGCCCGCCGGGCTCGGCCCGGTAGGCGGCCTCGAACAGGTCGTCGACCATCTCGACCGGTCCGCCGGCGGCGAGGGCGATGCTGGCCTGGAGGAAGGGGCTCCCGGGCGCGCCCGCATGGCGCATGATCGACGCGGCCCGAGCACTCTCGCCCGACCGCAGCGCGTTCCACGCCCGGGTCTCGGCCTCGCCGCTCGACAGCCGGGGCGCCAGGTCCGGCATCCCGTCGGTGGGCGGGACGACCGACAGGTTGCCGCGGCTGCGCCCCCGCCGGCGCCCGCTCCGGGCCCGGCCGCCGCCGGCCGCGGCCTTGCCCTCCGGCGCGTCGACGTCGAAGGTGCCGGAGCTCTGACCCTCCCGCAGGTCGCGGAAGTTCACGAAGGCGAAGAAGCCGAAGTACAGGAGCGCGATCAGGCCGAAGGTGGTCTCCCGGAAGGCGATGAACCCGGCCACGATGGCGGCCGCGATCGACAGGCGGCAGGCGTTCTCGAAGCCGAACAGGGTCTCGGCGACGTGGCCGCCGTCGAGCGGCCGGATCGGCAGCAGGTTGAACAGCGCCCACCAGATGCTGACGAACTGCAGCCAGTAGAGGACCGGCCACCAGCTGAAGCTGTTGAGGCCGTTGAACGCCCACTCGAAGCCCTGGCGGTCGCCCCAGTCGCTCTCCAGCGCGATGCGGGCGGGGATGCCGAGCACGAGCAGCTGGGTGAGCGCGCCCGACACGCTGACCAGCACCGACTTGCCCTTGCTGAGCACCCGCCGGCCGCCCCCGGCGGGCACGGTGAACCCGCCGAACCCGTGGAGCACGATGGCCGACCGCTGCCCGAGGGCCCGGTAGGTGAGGGCGTGCCCGAGCTCGTGGACCAGGACCGACACGAACACCACCACCACGAACACGAACACGACCCACAGCGGCTCGATGCCGATGCCGAAGAGGGCGGCGACGATCACGAAGAACGGCTCGACCCGGACGGGCACGCCGAAGATGCGGAAGTGGGCCCTTGCCACGAAGGCAGCGTAGGCGCGGCGCACGGGGCGCCGGTCATTCGATCCGGGCGGGAGTCGGAGGCCGCCGGGGCGCTGGCGGGAGTTGATGGCTCTGGCCTGGGCACCCGTACGATGCCCGTGGATGGCGCGCTTCACGATGCCCGAAACGTTGCCGACCGGTGACCAGAAGGTGACGGCGGTGCGGTCGATGTTCGACGCCATCGCCCCCCGCTACGACCTGGTCAACCGGATCATGACGTTCCGGCTCGACGTCCGGTGGCGGCGGCTCACGGTCCGGTCGCTGGCCCTGCGCCGCGACTCGGCGGTGCTCGACCTGGCCTGCGGGACCGGGGACCTGTGCCGCGAGCTGGAGGCGGCGGGCCTGGCGCCGGTCGGCGTCGATCTGAGCTTCGGGATGCTGACGGCGGCCCGGACAGACGCCCCGCTGGTCGAGGGCGACGCCCTGCGGCTCCCGGTCCCCGACGGGCGCGTCGACGGCGTGACCTGCGGGTTCGCGCTGCGGAACATGGTGGACCTGCCGCCGTTCTTCGCCGAGCTGGGTCGGGTGCTGCGGCCGGGCGGGCGGATCGCGCTGCTGGAGGTCGCGACGCCGCCGAACCCGCTGCTGCGGTGGGGCCACGGGGTCTACTTCGGCAAGCTGGTCCCGATGATCGGCGGCCTGATCTCCGACCCGTCGGCCTACCGCTACCTGCCGCGCTCCGCCGCCTACCTGCCCGACGCCGAGGAGCTCACCGGGATGATCGCCGCGGCCGGGTTCACCGACGTCGACCGCCGGCTGCTGTCCGGCGGGGTCGCCCAGCTGATCACGGCGACCCGGCGGCCGTGAGCCTCGTCGCCCGCACCCGCCGGCTCGACGCCGACGTCGACCTCGTCGCGTTCGCCGGCCCGGGTGGCTGCGTCTTCGAGAAGGGCCGGGCCGGCCTGGCGGGGCGGGGGCGGGCGCTGACCATCGACTGGCCGGCCGGCGATCCCCCGGCGGCGGCCCGGGCGGTAGCGGGGGCGCTGGCCGCCATCGGGTCCGACGACCCGGTCGGTGTGCCCGGCAGCGGCCCGGTTGCGTTCGGGGCCCTGCCGTTCGCCGCGGGAGGCGGTGCCACATTCGTGGTGCCCGAGGTCGTCACCGGCCGGGCCGAGGACGGCACCCGCTGGATCACCGTGATCGCGGACGACGCCGACATCGCCGCGGGCGACGCCGCCCTGCCCGACCCCGAGGCCCCGACCCCCGCCGACCTCGTCGCCCCCGCCGCCATCCCGACCCAGCCGACCCGATACACGGTCGCCGCGGACCGGCCCCCCGAGGCGTGGTGCGACCTGGTGGCCGCGGCGACCAAGGAGATGGCCGCCGGCGCGTTCGCCAAGGTGGTGCTGGCCCGTCAGGTCGACGTGACGGCCGACGAGCCGTTCGACCGCCAGGCGGTGCTCGACCGGCTGCGGGCCGCCTACCCCGGCTGCCACATCCTGGCGGTCGGCGGGTTCGTGGCCGCCAGCCCGGAGTTGCTGGTGTCGCGCGCGGGCGACGTCGTCCGCTCCCACCCGATGGCCGGCACCGCTCCCCGGGGCGGCGACCCGACGACCGACCAGCGGCTGGCCGCCTCGCTGCTGGCCTCGGCCAAGGACCGCCACGAGCACCAGCTCACCATCGACATGGTGCGGGAGACGCTGCTCGGGTGGTCGAGCTACGTCGACTACGAGGCCGAGCCGTCCATCGTGGCGGTGGCCAACGTCCAGCACCTGGCCACGCTGGTGGAGGGGCGGCTGTCGCAGCCGGCGCCGTCCGTCCTCGAGCTGGTCGCCGCCCTCCACCCCACCCCGGCGGTGGCCGGTTGGCCTCGGGACGACGCGGTCGACTGGATCGCCGCCCACGAGGGCATCGACCGGGCCCGCTACGCGGGGACGTCCGGGTGGGCCGACGCGGCCGGCAACGGCACCTGGGCGGTGTCGGTCCGCTGCGCGGAGATCGACGGCACGGCCGCCCGGGTGTGGGCGGGCAACGGCATCGTGGCCGACAGCGACCCCGGCACCGAGCTGGCCGAGACCCGGGCCAAGCTCCAGGCCCTGCTGTCCGCGCTGGTCCGCCCCTAGTCCCCGCCGCCCAGCGCGGCGTCGACCGCTTGGGCGACGGCGTCGTCGACGGCCCGGTGGGCCTCGATGTTGGCGGCCCGGTCGGTGGCGACCACCAGCACCTGCACCCCGCCCTTGGCCACCGCCTCGGCCACCTCCGCATCGACGTCGGCCCCTGCGTCGAGCCGGCGGGCCGACACGCCGTAGGCGGCCGCCACGGCGACCAGGTCGAGCCCGTGGGGCGTCCCGAACAGCTGCTCGAACCGCTCGGCCGGCAGAGCCCGGGCCTGGGGCAGGAACGAGAAGATGCCGCCGCCGTCGTTGTCCACGACCAGGCAGGTGAGGTCGGCGCCCCGGGGGTCCAGGCCGAGCAGGCCGTTGCTGTCGTGGAGGAAGGCGACGTCTCCGATCAGCAGGGCGGTCGGCGCTCCCGACCCGAGTGCGACGCCGGCGGCGGTGGACACGACCCCGTCGATGCCGTTGGCTCCCCGGTTTGCGACCACGGTGAGCCCGGTCCGGGGGGCGGCGTAGCGCTCGACGTCCCGGACCGGCATCGACGACGACACCACCAGCCGGGCGCCATCCGGCAGGGCGGCCACGGCCGACCGGGCGACCCCGGGCTCGTTCGGGCCCGGCAGGCCGGCCAGGGCGCGGGCCACGGCGCCCTCGGCGGCGGCCGAGGCGGCCCGCCAGCGGCCGAGCCCTGTCTCTTATACACATCTGACGCTGCCGACGAAATGGATT
>JBKPHT010000142.1:0-14015 GCA_046730015.1 Actinomycetota bacterium | reverse complement strand
CGGACCGGCACGGCCGCGGCCCGACCCCCGGCCGAGGCGTGGCGCCCGGCGCCGGCGCCGCCGTCGCCCTCCAACCGCAGCAGCCGCAGCCGCGGCCCGACGAGGCCCCGGACCTGGTGCCGGCGGACCTCCCGGTCGCGGACCGTGCGGAAGCGGGCCACCTCCCGGCGGGCGGCCACCAGCGAGCGGACGTGGGCGAGGTTCCACACCCACGCCCCCACTGCGGCCCGGGCCCGGCCGGGGCTGCCGGTGACGACGGCGCCCACAAACTCGGCCGCCGAGTACGCGACCGCCTGGGGCACGATGGCGAGCAGGTTCAGCCGGCCGTAGCTGGTGAGCAGGACCCGCACCCGGTGGCGGGCGGTCAGCCGCGCCGCATGGCGGCCCTCGGGGCGGTCGGCGAACGCCTCGGCGTGCCGGACCCGGGCGGCGGAGGTGACCAGCACCCGGCCCCCGGCGACCCGCACCCGCCAGGCGAGGCTGACGTCGTCGCCGAGGAACGTGATGGTTTCGTCGAACCCGCCGACATCCGCGAACCGCTCGGCCCGGACCAGCGTGAACGCTCCCGGCACGGAGAACACGTCGCGCAGCCCGTCGTGCTGGCCCTGGTCGAGCTCACGCCGCTCCACCAGCGGCAACGCCACCCCCAGCCGGTCGACCGCCGACCCGAACTGGGCCAGCCGACCGGGGTCGTCCCAGGTGACGAGCTTGGGGCCGACGACGTCCGCCTCCCAGGCCTCGGCCGCGTCCACGAGGGCGCTGACGGCCCCCGGGGCGGGGACGACGTCGTCGTGGCAGAACACGTAGAACGCCGCCCCCGACACCAGGTCGAGCACCGTGTTGGCCGCGGCGCCGAAGCCGGTCGACGGGTCGACCCGGTGGACCAGCGCGGCCGGCAGCACCGCCGCCACCCGGTCGGTGACATCGGTCGTGCCGGTGTCCACGACCAGGACGTCGAGGTTGGGGTGGTCCTGGCCAGCGAGGGCCGCCAGCAGCGGGTCGAGCCGTTCGCCGGGCGCGTCGTGGGTCACGACGACCGCGACCACGGGCAGCGGCGCACGCGGTTGCTCTTCGGGCTCCACGACGCGCGGAGGGTACCTGTGGGGCGGCGGCCAGCCGCGGACCCTCCGGGCGACCGGCGGCGGACTCCGGGTGCCGGGCTACGGGGGGCCGCCGGGTAACGTCGGGCCGTGTCCGGCATCACCGTCGACGAGGTCACCAAGCGGGTCGAGAACACCGTCTACACGGCGGTCGGCCTCGGCATCCTCGGGTTCCAGCACCTTCAGGTGCAGCGGCGGGAGCTGCGGCGGTCGCTCGACGCGGTGCTCCGGCAGGTGGCCGACGCCGCGGGGCGCACCGCCGGCGACCGCTGATGCTCCGGGTCGCCGTCGACCTCACGTCCCAGCTCACCCACCGCACCGGGGTCGGGGTGTTCGTGGACGAGCTGGCCCGGCGGCTCGCGCCCCGGTCCGACCTGGCCCTCACCGGCTATGCCGTCACCTGGCGGGGACGCGGGCGCCTCCGCGACGTCGCCCCGCCCGAGGCCGCGGTCGTCGACCGGCCGATGGCGGCTCGGCCGCTCCACGAGCTGTGGCGCCGCACCGACCACCCGCTCGTCGACCGGTGGATCGGCCGCCACGACGTGGTCTGGGGGCCGAACTTCGTCGTCCCGCCCACCCGGGCCGCCGCCCTGGTCACGGTCCACGACCTCACCACCGTGCACTACCCGCAATTGGCCGACGGGTTCACGTTGGCCTACCCGGACCTGGTCCGGCGGGCGCTGCGGCGGGGCGCGTGGGTCCACACCCCGTCGGCGTTCGTGCGGGACGAGGTCGTGGCCCACTTCGCCGTCGACCCCGAGCGGGTCGTGGCGGTCCCCCACGGGGTCCGGGCCGCGCCCGACTCCGTGGCGGGGCGGGGCCGGGAGCTGGCCGGCGGCGATCGTTACCTCCTCGCGGTCGGCACCGTCGAGCCCCGCAAGGACCTGCCCAGCCTGGTGCGGGCGTTCGACGGGCTGGCCGGCGACGACCCCGACCTCCGCCTCGTGATCGCCGGCGCCGACGGCTGGGGCGCCGACGCCCTTGCCGCCGCGGTCACCGCCGCCCGCCACCGCGACCGGGTGGTGCGGCTCGGCTGGGTCGCCGACGCCGATCGGGCCGCGCTGGTCCGGGAGGCCGCCGTGTTCGCCTACCCGTCGCTGTACGAGGGCTTCGGCCTCCCGCCGATCGAGGCCATGGCCGCCGGGGTCCCCGTGGTCACCACCACCGCCGGGTCGCTGCCCGAGGTGTGCGGCGCCGGCGCCGACCTGGTCCCGCCCGGCGACACCGACGCCCTGGCCGCCGCGCTCGACCGAGTGCTCACCGACGCCGGCCACCGGGCCGCGCTCATCGCCCGCGGCGCCGCCGTGGCGGCTTGCTACGACTGGGACGGCAGCGCCGACCGGTTCGCCGCGCTGCTCGCCCGGGCTGCGACATCCGTCACGTGACTCGGTTCACGAGGGGGCGTCCCGACCACCTACGATGACGGCCCGTGAGAGCGCTGGTCACCGGAGCCGGGGGCTTCGTGGGTGTGCATCTGGTGCGCCACCTCGAGGAGCAGGGTGACGAGGTCATCCAGATGGAGCGCACCGTCGACGGCATCGACATCGCCGACGCCGAGCCGCTCACCGATGCGGTGCTCGCCGCCAAGCCCGAGGCCGTCTATCACCTGGCCGGCGCCGCCGACGTCGGGGGCAGCTGGGCCGAGCCCCGCGAGACGTTCCTCGCCAACGCCCTCGGCACCCTCAACGTGCTGGAGGCCGCCCGGGCCGCGGGCGCCGACCGCGTCCTGGCCGTGACCAGCGCCGACGTCTACGGGCGGGTCACCGAGGACGAGCTGCCGCTGGTCGAGGACCGGCCGCTGCGGCCCGTGTCGCCCTACGCCGCCTCCAAGGTCGCAGCCGACGCCCTCGCCCAGCAGGCGTGGCTCGGCCACCGGCTGCCGGTGATCCGGGTCCGGGCCTTCAACCACCTCGGCCCCGGGCAGAGCGACCGGTTCGTCGCCCCCTCGCTGGCCGCCCGCATCGCCCGCAACGAGCGCGACGGCGGCGACGAGGTGCCGATCGGCAACATGACACCGCTGCGTGACGTCACGGACGTCCGCGACGTCGTGCGGGCCTACCGGCTGCTCGTCACCCACGGCGAGCCGGGCGGCGTCTACAACGTCTGCCGGGGCCGGGCCGTGGCCGTGAAGGAGATCGCCGAGGAGCTGCTGGCCATGGCCGCCCGGCCGATGCGGCTCGTGTCCGACCCGGCCCTCCAGCGCCCCGTCGACATCCCGGTCCTGGTCGGCGACAACAGCGCCCTCCGCCGCGCCACCGGCTGGGCGCCGACCATCCCGCTCGCCCGGACGCTGGCCGACGTCCTGGCAGACTGGCGGTCGCGCCTTGGCTGCTGAAAACCTGCATGCCCTGCGGGAGGAGACCTCATCGTGACCAAGAGAGCGCTCGTCACCGGGATCACCGGTCAGGACGGCTCGCACCTCGCCGAGTTGCTGCTCGACAAGGGCTACGAGGTGCTGGGCATGGTGCGGCGCACCAGCACGGTCAACTGGGAGCGCATCGGCCACCTGCAGGACCGGATCACCTTCGTGCACGGCGACCTGCTCGACCAGGTCTCGATCCTGACGATCCTCAAGGAGTTCCAACCCGTCGAGGTCTACAACCTGGCCGCCCAGTCGTTCGTCCCGACGTCGTGGCAGCAGCCGGTGCTCACCGGCGAGTTCACCGCCATCGGCGTGACCCGGATGCTGGACGCCATCCGCATCACCAACCCGGAGATCCGCTTCTACCAGGCGTCGTCGTCGGAGATGTTCGGCAAGGTGGTCGAGACGCCCCAGCGGGAATCGACGCCGTTCTACCCGCGGTCGCCCTACGGCGTAGCGAAGGTCTACGGCCACTGGATCACCGTCAACTACCGCGAGTCGTACGACCTGCACGCCACCAGCGGCATCCTGTTCAACCACGAGGGACCCCGCCGGGGCATCGAGTTCCTGCCCCGCAAGGTCTCCAACGGGGTGGCCAAGATCAAGCTGGGCCTGGCCGACGAGCTGCGGCTCGGCAACCTCGACGCGCTGCGCGACTGGGGTTACGCCGGCGACTACGTCGAGGCGATGTGGCTCATGCTCCAGCAGGACGAGCCCGACGACTACGTCGTCGCCACCGGCGAGACCCACTCGGTGCGGGATTTCTGCCAGCTCGCCTTCGACCGGGTCGGGCTCGACTGGGAGAAGTACGTCGTGGTGGACGAGAAGTTCTTCCGGCCGGCCGAGGTCGACCTCCTGGTGGGCGACTCGTCCAAGGCCCGCAAGGTGCTGGGCTGGGAGCCGAAGACCACCTTCGAGGGCCTCGTCAACCTGATGGTCGACGCGGACGTGGCCCTGCTCGAGGGACGGCTCAAGGGCATCGCCTGACGTGCCGGCGGCGACCCCGTCGGTGACCGTGCTGGCGGGCGGCGTCGGCGCGGCCCGCCTCCTCACCGGCATGGTCCGCGCCGTCCCGCCCGCGTCGGTCACCGCCGTCGTCAACACCGGCGACGACATGGTGCTGCACGGCCTGGCCATCAGCCCCGACCTCGACACGGTCACCTACACGGTGGCCGGCGCCATCGACCCCGAGCGGGGCTGGGGCCTGCGGGACGAGACATGGCAGGCGATGGCCACGCTGGAGCGCTACGGCGGGGCGACCTGGTTCGGCCTCGGCGACCGCGACCTCGGCACCCACCTCTACCGGACCCAGCGCCAGGCCGAGGGCGCCCCGCTGTCGACCGTGACCGGCGAGATCGCCCGGGCCTGGGGCCTGGAGCTGACGGTGCTCCCCGTCACCGACGACCCGCTGCGGACGATGATCACCCTCGCCGACACCGGCGAGGAGATCGGCTTCCAGGACTACTTCGTCGCCCGGCGGCACGCCGTGCCGGTGAAGGGCGTCCGGGTCGCCGGCGCGCCGGAGGCGCGACCCGCCCCGGGCGTCCTCGACGCCATCGCAGGCGCCGGCACGGTCGTGGTCGCGCCGTCCAACCCGATCGTCTCGATCGGCCCGGTGCTGGCCGTGCCCGGTGTGCAGGAGGCGGTCGAGGCCCGGCGCGACACGGTGGTGGCGATCTCGCCGCTGGTCGGCGGGCGGGCGCTCAAGGGCCCCGCCGACCGGCTGCTCCGCGAGCTGGGCCACGAGAAGTCGGTGGTCGGCGTGGCCCGGCTGTACGCGCCGTTCACGGGCACCCTGGTCATCGACGAGGCCGACGCCGATCGAGCCGACGAGGTCCGGGCGGAGGGCTTGCGCTGCGTCGTGACCGACACGATCATGCGGGACCCGGCGGCGGCCGCGGCGCTGAGCGCCGTCGCCCTCGGGCTGTGACGACGGGGAGGATGGGATGGTGAGCGGGGGACTCGAGATCCGGCCGGTGGTGGGCGTCGGCGAGGTGCGGCCGGGGGACGACCTGTCCCGCCTGCTGGCCAAGGCGGCGCCCGACCTGGCCGACGGCGACGTGCTGGTCGTCACCCAGAAGGTCGTCTCCAAGGCCGAGGCCCAGCTCGTGCCCATCGACCCCAACGACCCGGCCAGCAAGACCCGGATCGTGGAAGGCGAGTCGGTGCGGATCCTGCGGCGCCGGGGCGAGCTGGTCATCAGCGAGACCCGCCACGGGTTCGTCTGCGCCAACGCCGGGGTCGACATGTCCAACGTCGAGGACGGCTGGGCCGCGCTGCTGCCCGAGGACCCCGACCGGTCGGCCCGCCGGCTGCGGGACGGGCTCCGGGGCCGGCTGGGGGTGACCGTGGCCGTGATCATCAGCGACACGTTCGGCCGGGTGTGGCGCCGGGGCCTGACCGACGTGGCCATCGGCTGCGCCGGCATCCGGGCGGTCGTCGACCTGCGGGGGACCCCGGACTCCCTGGGCCGGGAGCTGGCGGTCACCGAGATCTGCGTGGTCGACGAGCTCGCCGCGGCGGCCGAACTGGTGATGGGCAAGTCGAGCCGCATCTGCGCGGCGGTGGTCCGGGGGGTCGACCCTGCCTGGCTCGGGCGGGGCGAGGTCCGGGCCGAGGTCGTCCGGGCCCCGGCGGAGGACCTGTTCCGCTAGTTCTGGGCTACGGTCAGGCCGAGGCGACGGGCCGCCGTGGCGAGGCGCCGATCGAAGGTCACGAACGTGGCCCCCTCCGCCGCGGCCACGTCGAGCGCGCAACAGTCGGGCATCCGCAGCCCGGTCGAGTAGCACCAACGTCCTCAAGTACAGCACCGCGTCGACGCTGACCGTGGCAGGTCAATCACCGCACCCAGTGCGCGAACCACTCGACGACCCGGGCCGTCCCCTCGGCCAGGTCGGTCCACGGGCGCCAGCCGAGCTGGATGGCGGCCCGGGTCGGGTCGAGGGCGGAGCGGGCCAGCTCGCCGGGGCGGGCGCCGGCGGAGCGGGCCGGGCGGTCGACGCCGGTGGCGGCGGACAGAGTGGCGTACAGCTCGTTGACCGAGGTCTCGACCCCGGTGCCCACGTTGATGAGCAGGCCGTCGCCCCGGTCGGCGGCCCGGACGAACGCGTCGACGCAGTCGTCGACGAACAGGTAGTCCCGGGTCTGCTCGCCGTCGCCGAAGATCGTGCACGCCTCGTCGGCCAGCAGCCGGGCGGCGAAGATCGCCACCACGCCGGCCTCGCCGTGGGGGTCCTGGCGGGGCCCGTACACGTTGGCCAGGGCCAGGGCGGTGAACTCCAGCCCGTGCAGCCGCCGGTAGACGTTCAGGTAGTCGACCGCCACCCCCTTCGACACCCCGTACGGCGATGCCGGCGCCAGCGGCTGCGACTCCTTGATCGGCAGGTGGCGGGGACCGACCTCGCCGTAGATCGTCCCGCCGCTCGACGCGAACACCACCTTGCGGGCCCCGGCCACCCGGGCTCCCTCCAGCACGTTCAGCGTCCCCAGCACGTTGATCTCGGCGTCGTGGACGGGCCGGGCCACCGACGCCCGGACGTCGTTCTGGGCCGCCAGGTGGAACACGACCTCGGGGCGGCGCCGGGCGATGAGGTCGACGAGCTGGGCCTCGCGGATGTCGATCTGGTGGAACGTCAGCCGGTTGGTCCGGTCGGCCCGGGCCTCGCCCAGGTTGGCCAGCGACCCGGTGGTGAGGTCGTCGAGGACGTCGACCTCGTGGCCCTCGGCCAGCAGCCGGTCCACGAGCGTGGAGCCGATGAACCCGGCCCCGCCCGTGACCAGGGCCTTCACGGGCAGACCTGGGGGTGGCGGGTACCGTGGAGGCGCTCGCCCGGCGCGACGACCTGCGCGTCGCCGATGACGCTCAGGCCCGCGACCTGGGCCCCGGCGCCGATCTCGGAGCCGACCCCCACCACCGAGCTGTCGACCAGCGCGCCCGCCCCGACGTGGACGCCGGGCAGCAGCACTGAGCCGACGACCCGGGCGCCGGCCCCCACCGCCGCCCCGGCGCCGACCACCGACCGCTTGACCGTCGCCTCCGGATGGACCCGGGCCGCCGGGTGCACGCCCTCGCAGGGCTCGCCCCGCAGCCCGTCGACCAGGTCGAGCTGGGCCTGGATGTACTCCTGGGGGGTGCCGGTGTCGATCCAGTACGTCGAGCCATCGCGGGCGAACAGGGTGCCGTCGACCACCATGGCCGGGAACACCTCCCGCTCGACCGACACCTTGCGGCCGGGCTCGATCCGGTCGATGACCGACGGCTCGAGCACGTAGGTGCCGGCGTTGATGAGATCGGTGGGCGCCTCGCCGGGCGGCGGCTTCTCGACGAAGGCCACCACCCGGCCGTCGCCGTCGGTGGGCACGACCCCGTAGCGGGACGGGTCGTCGACCCGGTGGAGGGCGATCGTGCCCTCGGCCCCGGCCGCCTCGTGGAACGCCACGAAGCCGGTGACGTCGAGGTCGGTGAGGACGTCGCCGTTCAGCACCAGGAACCGCTCGTCGATGCCAGCGTCGACGGCGGCGAAGCGGATGGCCCCCGCCGTGTCGAGCGGCTCCGGCTCCACGGCGTAGTGGAGGCGGGTCCGGCTGCAGGTGCCGTCCGGGTAGGCGCCGGTGAACCCGTCCGGGCGGTAGCCGAGCGACAGCACGACGTCGTCGATGCCGTGGTCGCACAGGTGGTCGACGACGTGCTCGATCATCGGCCGGTTGACGATCGGCAGCATCTGCTTGGGGCGCGTGTCGGTGAGCGGCCGCAGCCGCGTGCCGAACCCCCCGACCAGCACGACGGCGCGCATAGCTCAGCCGGCGGGGGCCGTCGTGGCGGTGGTGTCGGTCGAGGCAGGCGCCGTGGTGTCCGTCGAGGCGGGTGCCGTCGTCGTGGTCTCGCCCGTCGAGGACGCGTCGGCCGCGCCCAGCTGGGCCAGGTTGGCCGCCGACGGCGGCTTGGGGATGTTCTCGACCTCGTCCTCGGGGACGAAGGCGATCGTGTAACCCTCGCCGTCCTCCCGGAACCGGACGCTGTCGAAGTCCCGGAGGATGATCGCCGGCTTCTCGTCGGTGCTCTCGACGTCCTTCCACTGGGCGACCACCAGCTCGGCGTCCTTGCCGTCGCACTGCTGCTCGCCCTCCTTCCACGTCTCGTCGCCGATCTTGAGCTCGGTGTCGGTGAGCGTGACGCCGGCGCCGTCGAGGAAGGCGCCCAGGGTGGCGTTCTCCCCGGCGCCGCCGGATGAGAAGGGGTGGATGTGGATGACGCCGTCGGCATGGGTGTGGATGCCGATGGGGCTCTCGAACTCGGCCAGGTCGGGCTGGAACTCGCCGCAGACGTCGAAGCCGACCGCGGCGTGCCAGTGGTCGACGTCCACGACCGGCGCCACGGCGTCGTCGGACTTGCGGTCGTTGGCGGCGAAGGCGATGAGACCGCCGCCCAGCAGCACGATCGCGGCGATCACGCCCGGGAACAGGAGGTTCCGCTGGCGGTTGCCGGAGGATCGCCCGCCCGCGCGGGCGGCACGCGCCACCTTCTTCGACGAGGAGGCCTTACCCATAAGGGCACAACGCTATCCCGCGCGCACCCCGATGGTGGAACCCGGGACGGCCACTGACCGCCGGACGCCGCCACTCAGCGACGCCGGGCGGTCAGCTCCTCGAACAGCGCCTCGTAGCGCTCGGCGATGGCGGCCGGCGACGCCCAATGCTCGACGAACGCCCTGCCCGCCCGGCCCATCGCGGCCGCCCCCTCGGGGTCGTCGACCAGGCTGGTCACGGCCTTGGTGAAGGCGGCCGGGTCGTCGGGCGGGACGGCCAGGCCGGCACCCGCCTCCTCCACCATCCGGGCCACCTCGGTGCCCTCGTCGACGCTGGCGACCACGGGGCGCCCCGCGGCCAGGATCGAGTAGGTCTTCGACGGCACGCTCGACCGGGCCAGGCCCCGACGCAGGGGGACGACGTGGACGTCGGCGGCCGCCAGCACCTCGGGCAGCCGCTCCTTGGGCTGGAAGTCGACGAACGTGACGTTGTCCAGGCCCGCGGCCGCCTCCTCGAGCTGGGGCCGGGCCGAGCCTTCGCCGTTGACGACGAACGCCACGTCGGGCCGGTCGGCCAGGGCCCGGGCGGCGTCGAGCACCAGGTCGAGCGACTGCGAGAACCCGACGTTGCCCGCGTACATGACGACCCGCTTGCCCACCAGGCCGTGCTCCCGCCGGTAGCTGCCGGCCTCGGGGTCCGCCGGGCGGATGCGCTCGGTGTCGACGAAGTTGGGGATGACCCGGATGCGGTCGTCCGCGTCGGGCACCGTGCCCCGGATCTTGGCCACCAGGTTGTCGTGCAGGTCGTCGGACAGGACGGTCACGGCGTCGGACCGGCGGTAGCTCCACCGCTCCAGCCACGAGGCCAGGCGGATCACCTGCGGGTTGGTGATCGCCCCCAGCTCGACCGCGACGTCGGGGAACACGTCCTGGATGTTGAAGACGAACGGCACCCGCCACCGGCGGGCGGCCAGCCACCCGGCGCCGCCGAGCGTGAGCGGCGGCGACATGGCCAGCACGCCGTCGGGCCTGGCGCCCCGCCGCCCGGCCGTGGCGAGCGCGGCCGACAGGACGGTGAACCCGGCGAACCCGGCCGCCCGGGCCGGGATGTTCCGCTTGTCGGTCGGGAACGGGTGGACCCGGGTGATCCGGCCCCAGGGCAGCTCCTCGTGCCGCACCGGCCGGCCCTCCCAGCCGGGCTCGACGCGATGGTGGTGGTACCAGGGCAGCGACGTGACGATGTGCAGCTCGTGGCCGCGGGCCACAAGCTCACCGCCGATGCTGGTCATCACCTCGCCGGTGGGCGCAGTGTCGGGGGCGTAGTGGGGGCAGAGGATCAGCAGCTTCACGCGGGTGCTCCGGAGTCGTCGCCGGCGACCCGGCGGGCCGCGGCGCGGTAGGCTGCCACGGTGGCGGCGGCCGTGGCGGCCCAGGTGAACTCGGCCACCCGGGCCCGACCGGCAGCGACGAGGCGCTCGCGGGCGGCGCCGTCGTCGAGCAGGTCGATCATGCCCGCCACCCAGGCGTCGACGTCGCCGGCGGGGAGGATCCGGCCGCCGTCGCCTACGATCTCGGGCAGGGCGGCCGAGTCCGCGGCGAGCACCGGGGTGCCCAGGCTCATGGCCTCGAGGACGGGCAGGCCGAACCCCTCGTAGCGGGACGGAAAGGTGAGCGCGACCGCGCCGCGCATGATGGCGAGCACGTCGCGCCGGGGCACCAGGCCGGTGCGCCGGACCCGGCCGGACAAACCGGCCTCGACGATGAGCTCGCTCACGGCGTCGTCGGCCGGTCCCCGGCCCCCGGTCAGCACGAGGACGACGTCGTGCTCGCGGGCCGCCACCTGGGCGAACGCCCGCAGCAGCAGGCCGTGGCCCTTGTGCCACCAGGTGAACGAGGGGTACACGAACCAGCGCCGGGGGAGCCCGTAGCGGGCCTGGATCTGAGCCACGCTGACGTCGGTCGTGGGTGGCTCGACGCCCCATGGCGCCAGCTCGACCCGCTCGGGCGGCACACCGAACCGGTCGATGATTCCCTGGCGGACGAACTCGCTGGGGGCAACGACGCCGGTGGCCCGCCTTACCGTCCGGGGGATGGAGCGCTGCAGGTAGATCCGCTTGGACGGCGTGAAGTTCTCCGGCATGTCGAACGGCTGGAGGTCGTGCACGGTCACGACGGCCGGGGCCCGCTCCGCGGGGGGCAGCACGCCGCCCATGTGGTGGACGAGGTCGTCGTCCCGGGTCTGGCGGGCCAGCCAGGTGTTCTCGGCCGCCACCCGGAGGGGGCGGAGCCGCCCGGTCAGCGGCACCAGCCGGGTCGGGAACGCCTCGAGCAGGTCGGGGTAGCGCTGCCCGAACGCGTCGAGCGCGTACAGCTCGGGCTCGATGCCGTCGGCCGGCTCGGCGGCCAGCTCGCGCAGCAGCGAGACGGTGGCCATCTCGGTCCCGCCCACCACCCCGGGCACCAGCCACAGGAGGTTGCACCCCACCTTCATCGCCCCACCACCTCCTCGTAGGCGGCGATCGTGGCCTCGGCCGTGCCGGCCCACGTGGTCTCGGCCGCGCGGGCCCGTCCTGCGGCCCTCAGCCGGTCGGCCAGGTCGTCGTCGTCGAGCACCTTCGCGATCGCCCCGGCGATGGCGTCGGGGTCGCGGGGGTCGACCGCCAGGCCGGCCCCGCCGTCGACCAGCTCCTCGGTGGCGGTCCCCGCGGAGGTGACCACCGGTGCGCCGGCGCCCATCGCCTCGGCCACGGGCAGGCCGTAGCCCTCCCACAAGCTGGGGTAGCAGACGACCGCGGCGCCTGCGTACAGCGGCGCCAGAAGCGGCCGGGGGACGAAGCCGGTGAGCCGCAGCCGGTCGCGCAGCGCCTCGGCCGGCGCGGCCAACGACTCTCCCCAGCCGTCGGGGCCGACGACCACCAGCGTGACATCCTGCTGGGGCAGGCGGCCGAAGGCGTCGAGCAGGCGGGGCAGGTTCTTACGGGGCTCCAGCGTGCCGACCGACAGGACGTAGCGGCCGGTGAGCCCGAAGCGCCGCCGGACGTGGGCGATCTCGTCGTCGGTGACGTCGACCGTGGTCATGCCCCAGGGGACGTGGCGCAGCCGGGCCGGCTCGATGCCGGCGGCCTCGCAGTCCTCCATGGTCGCCCGGGACGGGCACAGGACGAGGTCGGCGTCGTCGACGACGCAGCGCAGCGCCGCCTCGAAGAAGCGGACGCCGTTGCGGGTGAACATCCTGCGGTCGCGGCGCCAGGCGAGGTCGTGCAGGGTGGCGACGAGCGGCGCGGTGCGGGGCGGGATGGCGTAGCCGGTGGCGTGGATGACGTCGACCGGCCCGGTGACCCGCTCGATCGCCGGACGGCGGGCGAGATGCCACGCCCAGTACAGGGCGAGGCGGGGCAGCGGCAGGTGGCGGACGGGGATCGGCGGGCGCCAGGCGTCGGGGGCCGGCTGGTTGTGGCGGGCGGCCACGCCGACCTGGTCGACCCGGTCCGTCGCGGCCACCGCGGCGATCTGGTCGATGACCGCGCTGGCCGTGCCGCCCGGCACGCGGTGCCAGCACTGCTCGATCACGACCCCCGCTCGCATGGCCGGGCATCCTGGCACGCAGGCGAGCCCCGGCGACACCCGGCCGTCGGAGCCGACACGGCGAGCGGGCGTGGTCGCGCGGAGAGCGCGCAAGGACCCCGAGGGCGCGCCAAGTACGATCCACTGCCATGTCAGCGCACTGGAGCGGGTCCAGCTGGTCGGGTTCGTGGCCCGATCGCACCGTCGTGGTGACCGGCGGCCGGGGGTTTCTCGGCCGGGCCCTGTGCGAGCGGCTGCGGCAGCGGGGCGTTGGCCGGCTCGTCACCCCGACGTCGGACGACTACGACCTGCGGCGGGCCGACGACGTGGCCCGGATGTTCACCGACACCGAGCCCGACCTGGTCTTCCACCTGGCCGCCCGGGTCGGCGGGATCGGCGCCAACATGGCCGCCCCGGCCGACCTCTACCTCGACAACCTGCTCATGGGCACCTACGTCATCGAGCAGGCCCGGCTGGCCCGCACGCCCAAGGTCGTCGTCACCGGCACCATCTGCTCGTACCCCAAGCACACCCCGGTGCCCTTCAGCGAGGACTCGCTGTGGCAGGGCTACCCGGAGGAGACCAACGCCCCCTACGGCATCGCCAAGCTGGCCCAGCTCGTCCAGGCCCAGGCCAACCGGGCCCAGCACGGGCAGAACGTCGTCTACCTGATGCCCACCAACCTCTATGGGCCGGGCGACAAGTTCCACCCGGGGGTGAGCCACGTCATCCCGGCCCTCATCAAGAAGTGCGTCGACGCGGTGGAGACCGGCAGCGACCACATCGAGGTGTGGGGCACCGGCTCGGCGTCGCGCGAGTTCCTCTACGTCGACGATGCGGCTGAGGGCCTCGTGCTCGCGGCCGAGCGCTACGACGGCCCCGAGCCGGTCAACCTCGGCACCGACGAGGAGCTGCCGATCCGCGACCTGGTCGGCCTCATCGCCGCGGCCACCGGGTTCACCGGCGAGATCCGATGGGACACCACCAAGCCGGACGGCCAGCCCCGGCGGCGGGTCGACCCCAGCCGGGCGGCCAGCAGCTTCGGGTTCAAGGCCGAGGTGCCGTTCGCCGACGGCCTGCGCCGGACGGTCGACTGGTACCTGGCTCACCGCGACGAGGCGGTCGCCCGCGACCATTGAGGGCCGGGCGCATCGGGGTTCAGCCGACGACCTGGCGGAACCAGGCGGCCGTCCGCTCCAGCCCCTCGCGGAGGCCGATCCGGGGCTCCCATCCGAGCTGGGTGCGGGCCACCGTGATGTCGGGTTGCCGCTGGCTCGGGTCGTCCACCGGCAGCGGCTCGTAAACGATCTCCGACGGGGACCCGGTCACCTCCAGCACCATCTCCGCCAGCTGCTGGACCGTGTACTCGGACGGGTTGCCGATGTTGACCGGCCCGATGATGTCGCTGTCGAGCAGGGCGAGGAAGCCCCGGACCTCGTCCTCCACGTAGCAGAAGCTCCGCGT
>JBKPHT010000141.1:0-14338 GCA_046730015.1 Actinomycetota bacterium | reverse complement strand
ACCAAGCTCAACGCCCGCGACCGAGCCCAACTCGTCATGCAGGCCTACGAAACCGGCCTCGTCACCCCCGGCAACTGAGCCGACACATCGCTGCGGTGCGGGAATGAGCACGCCGTTTGCACCCGATCACCTCCCGCTCATGACGTCCCGTTGCGGCCGCGGCCGATGCCATTGGAACCGTGTCCCGAGCCAAACAGGACAACGGTCCCGACGGCCCAACAGGCGATCCGATAGCGTCACCGGTTCCGGACCGCGCGATAACGCGCAAGTGCCGATCCGATTGTCAGTTCCGAGCCGCACCAGTTCGGCCTTCCCGGGCGCTCCATCACGACCGCCACCGACCGATGATGGAGGGGCGCACAGCCCGCGAGGACGCCCAGCGGACTTTCGGCACCTGCGCGACGACGACAGCGTCCAGGTGGTCAAGTGATCGTGCTGGCGCGCCAACCGAGCGGCGACGAGAACGATTCCAAGACGACCACCCTCAGGACTACACAGCTGGGGCGCGACGTCGACCGCTCGACCCGGCGGCGCCTCTGGCCGGTGCCACAGCGAATGGGCGTTATCGGCGCCGCCAGCCGTGACGCAGTGTGCCTCGGCTTGGCACGCGGCCGGCCACTCAGTCGGCATAGGTGGGCGACGTCCCGTTGCCGTGGCCACCGGCGACCGCAAAAGCCCTGCTCACTTGGGATGACCGAGGGGACTCGAACCCCCGACCTTCAGGGCCACAACCTCAGCCTGGCCACCGGTGACGGCCGTCGCCGGGCGGCAGGCAACTGTGGTGACCTGGATGTCGGGGCGGCGAGCGCTCGTGGTCACCGTCGGCCGCTCGACACGACCTGCGGTGGCGTAGGTGTGTCGTAGGTGGGCGAACGCCTGGCCGCACGCGATGTGCCAGCGGCTCCGGAGTCACTGGCAGGGTGGCGATATTTCTGCAGGTCGTCGGGCGTTTTCGGTGACCGGCTGACGCATCCCTCCCGTGTGGCTCCCAATCACAACGAGCAACAGGGGGAAGCGATGAGTCATCCCATGCAGAAGGTGCAGATCCATGGGATCCAGCACAGGGCCCCGTCGGCCAAGGTGAGGAAGCGCTGGGTCGTCCGATGGAACGTCGACGGCCGCGCGCACTCCAAGGCGTTCGCGACGAGCAACGAGGCCAACCGGTACCGGTCGCTCCTCGTCGCGGCACACCATCGGCTGGAGCGGTTCGACCCGACCCAGCGGCGAGCCCGAGTCATGGCGCCCACGGGCCGATCCCACGCAGGTGCACGCCTGGTGCCGCCGGTGGATCGCCGAGCAATGGAACGAGTGGCAGCCCCGCACCCGCACCTCCGCGATGGAGGCCCTGGCGCGCTTCGTCGCCCTTGCCGTCGCCGATGGTGCTCCACCTCCGCCGTATGCGCTGCGGAAGCATCTGGTGCGCACCTTCGCGCCGGGGGCCGAGATCGATACGCTCGACGAGTGTGAGGAGTGGCTGGCCCGCTGGTCCCTGACACTCAACGACCTCGACCGCAGTCGCCTGGGCGAGGTCGACCGCCGCCTCGGGGTGGGTGACGGTGGCCAGGTGCTGTCGCCATCGTCGGCGTCGCGGTTCCGCAAGGTGGCCCGCGCCTGTGTCCGCCGCGCCGTCGAGCTCGAGGTGCTCGGGGCGGATCCGTGGCCACCAGCCCCGAAGGGTCGTTCGCGGCGCAAGGTGGCTCGTGTGCGTCGCAACGTCGATGTCCGGGCCGTTCCGGATCCCGAGACGATGCTTCGAGTGATCGACGCGATACCCAGCCACCAGCCCTCGAATCGCATGTACCAGGTAATGGTGGCGGTCATGTACCACGCCGGGCTCCGACCGTCCGAGGTGATCATGCTGCGGCCCAGCGCGCTCCAACTGCCCAACGACGGGTGGGGACGGATCGACGTTCGCGAGGCCGACATCTCCTTCGACGAGCCCGGCGAGCCCAAGACCGGCGAGCGAACCGTCCCGATCCCCGAAGACCTCGTCGCGATGCTGCGCGACTGGATCGACACGAAGCAGATCGGCGGGCACGAGCTGCTGTTCCGCACCCGTACCGACCGCCGCCCGACCCACTCGAACTGGGCACGGACCTGGCAGCGGGCACTGCGCCAGACCGGGCACAGGTCCCTGCGCGTGTACGACATCCGCCACGCCGCCGCCACCACCTGGCTGGCCGCCGGTGTTCCCCTCGGCGAGGTCGCTCGCCGCATGGGCCACAGCGTAGAAACCCTCGTGTCCACCTACGTTGGCGCGCTCACCGGCGACGAGACCATCGCCAACCAGCGCATCGACGAGCTGCTCGCGAAGGCCCGCAAGCCCGACCTCAAGGTCGTCAGCTGACGGATGGGACTCGTACACTGACTGGCGAGATGTCGACCGCCCGCCACGAGCACCCGCCGCACGAGAGCCTCGAGCTCCCCGTCGATGAGCTCCTCGCCCGCGCCCGCCCGATGCCCCCGCACCGGGAGATGGTGATCGACGATCTCACCCCCGAAGAAGGCGAAGCCTTCCTCGCTGCCGTTCTCGAGTGACGACTCCCGACCGGGGACCGATCGTCCTCGACACCGACGTCTTCAGCGCGGACCTCTCCGACACCGCGCTCATCGCGCTGTACGAGCCGATCATCGTCGGCCGACCCGCGTTCGTGTCGTTCCAGACCGTGGCGGAGCTGCGCTACGGAGCGCTCCGGCGCGGCTGGGGCGACGCGCGTTTGCGGAAGCTCGACGCCAAGATCGCCGCTGTCGAAGTTGTCCACTCCGGCGACGAGCTCGTCGCCACCTACGCGCGCCTCCGCGCCGACTGCGTGCAGATTGGTCACGCGCTCGGCCAACGGGCGCACGATGCCGATCGCTGGATCGCCGCCACCGCGCTCCGCCTCGGCATCCCGCTCGTCTCGCACGATCGCGTTTTCGAGAACACCCCTGAGCTCCAGCTTGAGTCGGCACATCCCGCCCGCTGACGACGTCGAGGTGGCGTGCCAAGCGGCGAGGACCGCTCGAGCGCCGCGCTACCCCTGCTGGTAGGCGAGGCCGATGTACTCGCCGAGCCGGTACTCGAAGTCGATTCCTGCTTGTGCGACGACAGCTTCTGCGCCTGCCGCGCGGGTGAGGAACCCGGGCAACGTGAGCGAGTGCATGAACTCGTCGTACGCGGCCACGAGGTCGGCGTCCGGAGGGAGCACGGCGCGGTTGACCATAGCCTTGGCGGAGGCCAGAGAGGTTCGATCGAAGGACGCCAGCCGGGCGACGATCGTGTCGACGAACGCGTCGAGCTCTGCATCGGGCAGGGCCCGGGTGACCCAGCCCCACCGTTCGGCCGTTTCGGCGTCGAAGTCCGCGCTCGTGAGGATGACCTCCAGGGCGCGGTCCCGTCCGATGGCGCGTGGCAGCCGTTCGGTTCCGCCGCCGCCGGGCAGCAGCCCGCTTCCCACCTCGGGCTGCCCGAAGAGCGCCTTCTCCAGGCTGGCGTAGCGCAGGTCGAACGCCAAGGCGAGCTCGTTGCCCCCGCCGCGGGTTCGTCCGCGGATCGACGCGACGGTGATGTAGGGCGCCTTGGTGAGCTTGAGCACCAAGTCGGTCCAGACTGGCACGGCGTCGGCCCCTTCGGGAGCTGGGAAGTCGGCGGCGGCGGCGAGGTCGAAGTGGTTGAAGAAGAAGTCGGGGACGTCGCTGACGAACACCACGACTTGGATGTCTGGGTCGGTGGCCAGCTCATCGACGATCTCGACCAGCCGGACCACGGTTTCGCCGACGATGAGGTTCGCGGGTGGGTTGGCGAAGGTGATCCTCGCGACCTGCGGTGATGTGCGCTCGTAGCGGATGGTGCTCTGTTCGGCCATGGTGGGCTCCTGTGGGTGACTGGGGTTCAGCGCTCGAGGAACTCGAGGGCGCGAGGTGCGAACTGGTCGTGGAACTGGAAGATGCCGCCGTGGCCGGAGTCCGGGTAGATGATCAGCTCGGAGCCGGCGATGCGGCGGTGGAGGTCCTCCGACAGCACGGAGGGGACCATCCGGTCGTTGTCTCCGTTGGCGATCAGGGCGGGTTGGGTGATCTTCGACAGGTCAGCCGGGGCCGAGCGTGACCACCGCTTGATCGCCTTCAGCTGCGTCCGGAACGCCTTGACCTTGATCGGCGCGTCGCGGTTCTCGGTGCGCTCCTTGAGGCGCTCGACGAAGGCGTGGGCGGCGCGCTTGCCGGTGTCGTTGCGATTGAAGAACAGGAACACCTTCGGGTCCTGGCGGGTGAGCGTGGCCCGCAACATGTCGTAGTAGGTGACGCCGGCGACCTTGTCCATGTCCTTCCCGCCAGCAGGTCCAGTGCCCGTGAGGATGAGCCGGCGGACGAGCTCGGGGTGTCGGACGACGAGCGCCTGGGCGACCATGCCTCCGAGCGAGAACGAGAAGATGTCCACCTGATCGAAGCCGAGCGCCTTGATGAACGCCACTGCGTCCTCGGCCATCTCCTCGATGCTGCCGGGGACGTCCCCGGACGATGCGCCGACACCACGGTTGTCGAACGCGATGACGTGACGCCGCTGGGCGATCGGGTCGATGATCCGCGGATCCCAGTTGTCGAGCGTCGCGGCCAGGTGCACGAAGAACCCCACGGGCACCCCACCTTTGGGCCCGAGCTCCCGGTAGGCGAACGTCGTGCCAGCCGCGTCGATCGACTTGGCGGGAGCGTCCTTGTACGACGTGATCACCCCGTCGCTTGGATCGTGCGTGTTGCTCATGGTTGGTCCTTCCTGGCTCCGGATGGTTCGTCGTTGACTTGGCGCACCAGGTCGAGCAGGCGCTCGAGGTCGCCGAGCTGTTGGTCGAGGTCGGCGTCGGGGCCGCCGTGGAGGTTGGCGCGCAGGGTGGTGACGCCGGCGTCGCGGTAGAGGCGCAACCGGTCGCGCACGAGGTCGTCGGTGCCGATGAGGTTGGTGCCGAGCCCGATGGCGGTCGGAACCCGTTGCCGGGCGGCGTCCTTGTCCCCTGCGAGCCAGAGCCGTTGGACCTCCCGGATGTCGTCGCTGTAGCCCTGCCGCTCGAAGGCGTTGTTGTAGAAGTTCGTGCCCGCGGAGCCCATGGCGCCGATCGTGAACGCGTAGCCCTCGGCATGGCGGCGGCCGGCCGCCTCGACTTCGTCGGTGAACTCGACGCCGACGGCGACGGTGAGGTCGAGGTCGCTGAGCTCGCGTCCCGCGCTCTGGGCACCGTCGCGGATGTGATCGAGGAACACGTCCGCGGTCTCCGGGAAGAACGACGTGCCGATCCAGCCATCTGCGAGCTCGCCCGTGAGGCGCAGGTTCGCCGGGCCGAGCGACGCGACGTAGATCGGCAGGTGCGTCGGGGGCAGCAGCGACCGGATGGCGCGACCTTCGCTGCCGGGCAGCGGCAGGTCGTAGATCTGCCCGTGGTACTCGAGCCGCTCGCCCGCGGTGACGGTCCGGATGATCTCGATCGTCTCGCGGGTGCGGCGCACGGGCTTGTCGAAGGCGACCCCATGCCAGCCCTCCATCACCTGAGGACCGCTGGTCCCGATGCCCAGGAGGCACCGCCCGCCCGACAACGCGTGCAGAGACTGTGCGGTCATGGCGAGCATCGCCGGTGTGCGCGCCCCGAGCTGCGCGATCCCAGTGCCCAGCTTGAGCGTGGACGTGCACGCCGCGAGGAAGGCGAGCGGCGTGAATGCGTCGCCAGCCCAGAACTCGGGACACCACACCGAGTCGACGCCGAGCCGCTCGGCCTGGCGCACGAACTCGACGGCCTCGGGTCGGAACGGCGCCGCGCCGATGCCGACACGCAGCGTCATGGCGCCGCTTCGGCGAGCTGCTTCACGCCCTCGACGGTCCGCTGCATGTTGGCCTGGACCTCGCCGACGCGCCGGCGCAGCACCCGAACTTCCTTGCCGGGGTTGGTGGTGATCGCCATTGTCGTACCCGACGGCCCCGGTCCCATGACGTACGAGAACCGCAGGCGCGTCCCGCCCTCGCGGGGTTCGAGGTCGAACCGCCACCGAGCCCCGGGGTTGTCGGGGTCAGAGGTGCGCCACCCGAACGCTCGAGGTTCGTCGGAGACGTCGACGAAGCACGGGATCGTCCACTCCCCGAGCGCGGCGTGTTGGTTGCGCCCGTGGAACAGGGCGCCGACGCCGCGGTCGTCGCTCGCCCACTCTGCGCCGGCGAACTCGTCAGAGAACCCGGCGGGGAGGTTGATATCCGACACCAGCGGCCACACCCTGGCCGGCCGGACAGTGATGTCGACCTCGGCGATGGCGCCAGGACCGTCCTCGAAACGAAGCTCGTCACTCGGGCCGCGCTCGGTCGTCAGGCCGAAGCGGTCGAAGTAGGTGATCGACCGGGCGGGGTGGCGCGGGGCGCGCTTGAAGTCGGTGCCCTTCGTGTAGGCGACCGGGAGCAGGACGATCTCGGTCATGTCCTCGGGGATGCGGAGGATCTCCTTGACCTTCGCGGTGTCCTGCAGCGCGGCGGTCACCCACGTGGTGCCGAGCCCTCGGGCGCGCAGGGCGAGGCAGAAGCTCCAGGCCGCCTGGATGACCGAGTCGAACAGGCCGGGCCGCCCGCTGCCGTCGTGGCGGCCGATGACGGTCGGGATGACGATGGCAGGAACCTCGGCGAGATGCTCGGCGAGGTACGTCGCGGATGCCATCACCTTCTCGCTGGGATGGCCGGTTCCCTGAAGCCGTTGCGCGGCGGCGGACATGAACGGCAGCGCGGTCTCGCGGTAGAGCTCGCCGAGCTGGTCCTTGACCCGCTGGTCGCGCACGACGATCCATCGCCGGGAACCGAGGTTGCCACCGGTCGGTGCCTGCTCGGCGAGGTCGATGCAATCGAGCAGCAGCTGGTTGTCGACCGGGCGCTCGAGGTCGAGCCGCCGGCGTACTGCTCGTGTCGTGGCGAGCACCTCGTCGATCTGGGCGACGTCGAAGCTCATCTTTGAGACTCGTTCCACGGTCGGCACCTCTCTCGGTGGTTGCGGGATTGACGCTAGAAGCGGGGTCAGGCCCCCGCGAGGCGGGTCTGGCGGGCGACGGCGAGGACGCGACCGTCGGGTGCCCACATGGTGGCGTCCTCGACGGCGAACCCTTCGTTCGACAGGGGTGAGCGGCAGGAGAGATAGACGTACTCGCCGGGTGCAATGGAAGGGTCACCGGTGGTCAGGTGGACGACGTACTCGATCGTCGCCGCCGCGACGGGGCCGGTCGTGCGGCTGAACACCGCGGGCGGGAGGAGGTCGCACATGGTGACCAGCCAAGCAGCGCTGATGGGTTCACCCTCGAGTGGGCGCAGCCACGCGGCGATCCACGCTTCGTTCCCGCCGCCGAACAGGATGGCGTCCGGGTCGAGCCGTACGTCGGCGTTCTGGAAATGCCCGACGCCGCCGGAGGACTCGAATCGTGGTGTGTCGCCGGGGTCGGCGTCGCGCGGGCGGACGTGGTCGTCGTAGGCGAGGCCGGGCCGGGTCGTGGAGCTCGCGGCGTGGGCGACCTGCAGCACCCGTCCTTCCTGCACGAGTCGGGCGCTGGTGGTGGTCATGGACTTGCCGGTGCGTTCGACGGTCACCTCAATGTCCACCGGTCCGGGGCGAGGAATGGAGGCGAACTGGGTGGCGAAGCTGCGGAGGGCGCGTGTGGGGTCGTCGACCGCTGCCGTCATGGCGTTGGCGACGATGGCGGCGGTGTAGCCGCCGTGGATGCCGACGAGCGAAGACCACCGCTCGTGCAGGTCGGCGGTGAAGCAGCCGGGACCGATCCGGGTGACGGCGGTGTCGGCGGCGAAACTCACGCCGCGTCCGCCGGGGCGAGCAGGACCGGGACGGCCACGGTGGTCTCTGCGGGTCGGCGGTGGAACGAGGAGATCGCAGCCGAGCAGAGGGCGGCACCGGCGCCGACCAGCCAGGCGATACGGAAGCGATCCATGGCCTGGTCGATCGAGGGTGGCGTGCCGACGATTGCGATGAGCAGGGCGACGCCGAGCACGGCGCCGATCTGGCGGGCGGTCTGGTTGATGGCGCCGCCGGTGCCGAAGCGTTCCCGGGGCAGGCCGGCGACGGCGGCGGCGCTGAGCACCGGGAAGGAGAGGGCGACGCCGAGTCCGACCAGAAGCGCCCCCGGCAGCCAGTGCGTGAGGTAGCTGGCTTCGACGTCGACGATCGTGACGTAGAAGAGGAGCCCGGCGGCGAAGGTAAGGCCACCGGCGACGAGCACCGGCCCGTAGCCGACGCGGGCGGCGAGCCGTCCGGCCGGGCCGCTGAGCGCGGCGACCAGCAGCGGCCCCGGCGTGATCGCGAGTCCTGCCTGGAGGGTCGAGTATTCCCACACCGAGGTCAGGAAGAGCACGTTGGCCAGCAGCATCCCGAAGAAGCCGACCGAGTAGAGGAACGTGGCGGCGTTGGCGAGCACGACGGTCCGGGAGCGGAACACCTCGAGGTCGATCGCGGGCGCCTCGTGGTGCGTCGACCGTCGGATGGCAATGGGGGCCAAGACCGCGGCGGCCGCGAAGGAGCCGACGACCCGGGAGCTGGACCAGCCCCCGTCACCGCCCTGGGTGATGGCCAGTGCGAGGGCCCCCACCGCCGCTGTGAGCAGGGCGACACCGACGAGGTCGGGCACCGGTCCGCCGACCACCGACTCGGGGACGACCCGCCGGGCCGCGACACTGGCGACGAGGGCGACGGGCAGGTTGACGAAGAAGGCCCAGCGCCACCCGCCGGCGTCGATGAGGACCGAGCCGAGCGACGGGCCGGTTGCGACCGCGAGCGCGGACACGCCGCCCCACATCGCCACCGCCTGGGCCCGAGCTGTCGGCGCGGCGGCGGACAGAAGGAGCGCGAGCGACGCGGGCATCAGCAGGGCCGCACCGACGGCTTGGACGACGCGTCCGGCAATGAGCACCCACGCCGAGGGTGCGATGCCGCACAGCAGTGAGCCAGCGGTGAAGATCAGCAAGCCGACCAGGAAGATGCGGCGGCGCCCAGAGCGGTCGGCGATCCGGCCGGCGCCGAGGAGCAGGGCGCCGAACACGACGCTGTAGGCGGCGAGGACCCACGACAGCGTGGCAGTTGAGACGTCGGGGAACGACTCGCGGATGGACGGGAACGCCACGTTCACGATGGACAGGTCAAGCGCGACCATGAACGCGGCGGCGACGGTCACGGCGAAGACCGGCCATGGGATCCCTGATCGTTCGACCTGCTTCATGAGTCAGCTGCTCGGCGCTCGAGCACGGCGACCGGGATCCGGCGGTCGGTGAACTGTTGGTAGGAGTCGAACCCGGGGTAGACGGCGTTGGCGAGGGTCCAGCACTCGTCGCGCTCGGGGCCGTCCTCGAGCTGGCGGGCTGCGACGGGCCAGCGGTTGGTTCCGACCTGCACGTCGGCGCCGCCGGCGGCGAGCAGGTTCTTGTACCAATTGGGTGTGGTGGCGCTGCCGCCTGCGGATGCGACGACGATGAGGTCGTCGCCACGCGGGACGTGCATCAGCATGACGGGGCGCCGTTCGCCGCTGGAGCGGCCGACGACGTCGAGGAGGAACACGGGCCGGCCCACGATCGTGTTGCCCTTGCGGCCACCGCTGGACCGGTACTTCTCGACCTGCCGGGCGGTGGCGCTGCGGCCCAGTGCCGGGAAGCGCCGGGCCACGAGGTTCGAGAACCGGGCGGAGGCCTTCATCGTGACATCGCTCATCGCGGGGTCTCTCCTGAGCCGTTGAGGAAGGCCAGTGCGGCGGGGACGAACTCCTCGTGGTGCTGGAAGACACCGCCGTGGCCGGAGTCGGGGTAGATCGTGAGACTGGCGTTGGGGAGGCGTCGGGCCATGTCGGCGGAGTGGCTGCTGGCGACCATCAGGTCGTGGTCGCCGTTGGCGACGAGGACGGGCCGGGTGATGCGCGACAGGTCGTCGGGTTCGCTCCGGCCGGCGGCTCGGATCGCCTTCACCTGGGCGAGCCGGGCCTGGAGCGAGATGCGCTTGTCCCGGCCCGTCTTCCGTTCCTTCAGACGGGCGAAGTAGTCCTTGGCGGCCCGCTTGCCTTCCGGTGTGCGGGGGAAGAACAGGTAGTTGCGCGAGTCCTTCAGGGTGAGGGCGGCCTTGATGTTGGCGATGGCGGCGATCTTGAGGATCTCGTCGATGCCTTCGCCGCCCCTGGGGCCGGTGCCGGCGAGGATCATCCGCCGGACGAGTTCGGGGGCTTGTAGGGCGACCATCTGGGCGACGCCACCACCGAGGGAGAACCCGAAGAGGTCGACCCGCTCGAGTCCCAGGGCGCGGATGAACGCGATGGCGTCGCGGCCCATCTCCTCGACGGTGTGCGGCACCTTGCCGCCGGTCGCGCCGACGCCGCGGTTGTCGAAGGCGATGACGCGGTGGTGGGCGGCCATGCCGTCGATCAGCCTCGGGTCCCAGTCGTCGAGGACTGCGGTGAAGTGGTGCAGGAACACCACCGGCACGCCGGAGGTCGCACCGAGCTCTCGGTAGGCGAAGTCGACGCCGCCGAAGTCGACGGTGTGGGTCGGTGCGTCCTTCCATCTCACGGTGTCCGTCGCGGTGCTCATCGGCTGACCGCCACTGCATCCCACTGCGCCTGCAGGGTTGGGTAGAGCGTGGTGAGGTCGTTGGACAGTGAGGCCTTGACCAGCTCGCTGGTCGGGTCGGCGAGCACCTCCTCGGCGTCGGCTTCGATGGCGGCGACGATCTGGGAGGCGACCGCCTGGGGGCTGATCTTCTCGGCGTCGATGCCGGCGGCCATGTCGGTGTCGATGAACCCGGCGTGCACGGCGACCACGAGGGTCCCCTGGCTACGTAGCTCCATGCGGAACGCGTTGGTGAGCGACCACGCGGCGGCCTTCGACGCGCTGTAGGTCGCCGCTTGGGGCATCGAGACGAAGGAGAGCACCGACAGGACGTTGACCAGCGCGCCGCCACCGTTCTCGCGCAGGACTGGCGCGAACGCCTGCGCCACGCGCAGGGGGCCGAAGAAGTTCGTCTCCAGCTCGGCTCGGGCCGCGTCGACCGAGTCCGGCGCGAGCGAGGTGGAGCTGCGCCCGATGCCGGCGTTGTTGACGACGATGGAGACGTCACCGCAGATACGGGCCGCGTTGTCGATGTCATCGGGGCTGGTCACGTCGAGCGGGACGGGGATGACGTCGGGGCTGGTGATGGTCGTGATGTCGCGGGCGGTGCCGTAGACCTCGGCGCCGGACTCGACGAGCGCCTGTGCGATCGCGGCGCCGAGCCCGCGGTTGGCTCCGGTGACCAGTGCCGCAGCACCGTTGACGTTCATGGGTTCCCCCGATTGGATTATGGTCGTACTATAATGGTCTGAGGAGCGAAGGCAATGTGTCGTTCGACACCAGGAGGTAGCCGTGGCTCGGTACGGCAAGGAGCACAAGGAAGCCACCAGGCGGCGGATCGTCGGAGCGGCCGGTCGGCGGTTCAAGCGCGATGGCATCGACGGGTCCGGCATCGCCACGCTCATGGCCGACGCGGGGCTGACCAACGGCGCGTTCTACGCTCACTTCGACTCCAAGGACGACCTCGTCGCCACCACGGTCGCCGACCAGCTGCGCGAGCAGCGCGAGACCTACTGGCAGCGGCCAGGCGCCGGTGTCGAGCAGCTCGTGCGCGAGTACCTCTCGGTCCGGCACCGCGACGACCTCGAGCACGGCTGCCCGTCCGCGGCCCTGCTCGACGAGATCGGCCGCTGCCCGGCCGCCACGAAGCAGGCCTACACCGACGGCGTGCTGGCCATCGCCGACGAGATCGCTGCCCGCCTGGCCCCCGACGACCCCGAGTCGGCGCGCGCCACGACCCTCAGCCTGTTCGCGCTGCTGATCGGCACGCTGCAGCTCTCCCGCGCGCTGGCTGACCGGCAGCTCGCCGATGAGGTGCTCGAGCGCGGCATCAACAACGCGTTGGCGCTGCTCAACGAGTGAGCGGGGTCAGGCTCGGGGCGGCGCGGGTGGTGGGTCCGACGACGAAGTACTCCCGCTGTCGCCGACCATTGAGCTCGGAAGGCCGCCTCGCCGTGCGCGCCGTGCGCGAGTGCCGGCCGCCGCGGCCGTTGCTCTATCTGTCCGGCCGATGGCGCCGACAGCGTCGGCATGAGGATCGGACGCAATACCGACCTGCCACTGCTTGAGCTCGGAGGCTGGGAACCCCACCTGCCCGACGCACACCCAGCCGAACTCGGTTCGCTCGTCCGATCCGCGAACGATGCACTGCAGTTCCTATCGGGTCTCGCGGACCTCGACGAGGCGCGACGTGCACACGCGGCGATCGAGCCACTGCTCAAGGGCGCGTTCGACCGCCTCGCCGCCGCCATCGAAGCTCTCGAAGCCCGGGGCACCGACGCGTTTAGTGAACGCGTTGTCGTCGATCTCAACGAATTAGTCGAGCGCGTCAAGTTGGAGCTCTCCGGCCAATGGCAAGGTCCGACCTACGCCTACCAGCTGCTCCGCGGGCATCTCGGTGATGATACCGATGAAGCCGCGATGCAATCGGCAGGTACCTGGCGGCCCTCGAGTGGGAGCTCGACCCCCAAGCCGTCCGTGGCCTCCTCGGCTGGAAGGGGTCACCAGCCGAGGGATGACACGCGTGTGGTAGTTGGCGGGGGCTCACGGTCGGCGAGCGACGGCACTGCCAACGGTGACAGGCGCTATTCGCCAAACTGAGAGACCACCCGTCATTCCGAACCCGGTGGAACGCGATGGGGCGTGTCGCGTCGGCCGGACGGCCCGATAGATGTGCGTTAGATGTGCCGGGAGGGACTTCCGTCCCTCTCGGCGACATGCTCAACGCTCTGACCTGGGGTGACCGAGGGGACTCGAACCCCCGACCTTCAGGGCCACAACCTGGGAGACGTCACCGGCGAGAAGTGTTGCCGTCCGTGGGAGAGAGAGAGTGTGACCTGCGATCGGCCCTTTTGGTGGCCGACGCGGACCGATGGGCGTCCTCGACTCACGACGAGGGCGTAGTTGCCCGTTTGTTGCCTGCGATCTCAGTGTGGCCAAGCCGGCTTTCGCAGACTGGGCATCGGCGACAAGACCTAATCGGGCCAACCAGAGCTCTCGCGTCGGTTGAGGAGCACAGGCTGATGGCTGGCCGACCTTGACGGACCTCACCGGCGCTCACCTCCATCGGCAGCTCGCATCTCGGTCACGGCAATCATCAGCCCGCACCAAACGCGTCTGGAGGGACCAGTGAGCTACCGGTAACGCTCCAAGCTGGGGCGGCTTGGAGCGCCTGTTCTCGCACAGAAATGGCCACTTGCCTGCGGGTAACGGTCGACCACGGACCACTGGCCCGGACGCGGCTGGTCGTTCACGGGTCTCGGCGTCAACGGCAAGCTCGATCGCCACCGTCGAGACTCGCGGTCGCTGGCTGGTCACGCGCTGGTCATACGGCAGCCCGGGGAGTGGGCGTGAGCGCTAGCCTGGCGGGACGTTCGAGTTCACGGTTCTCGGGCCGCGGCTTTGAGCCTCGGGGATCTTGCCGGCAAGACGGCGGAGGGCTGGCATCCCCGCTCGTTCGTGCTGACCGATGTGGTCGGGTCTGTCGGGTTGTGGGAGGGCGACCCGGACGCGATGGCTGCGGCAGTGGCGCGCCATGACGCTCTCGTGGTCCAGGAGGTCACCGCTGCCGGTGGCAGCGTGGTTCGTTTCAAGGGCGAGGGCGACTCCACGTTCTCGGTGTTTGAGAGTCCGCTCGATGCCGTGACCGCGGCTGCTGCGATCCAGCGGGTCATAGGCGAGGAGCCCTGGCGGCTGACGGCGCCTCTGCGGGTGCGTGTGGGCGTGCACACCGGGGAGGCCGAGGGGCGAGAAGGTCAGTGGTACGGGCCCGCGGTGAACCGCGCGGCTCGGCTCCGCGGCCTGGCCGGAGGCGGCGAGACGCTGGTGTCGGGCGTGACGGCCGGACTCGTGGCCGACACGCTGCCCCGTGCATTGCGTCTCGTGTATCGGGGCCGCCGGGTGTTGCGCGGCATCGAACGGCCCGAGGAGGTGTGGGAGCTCGGATCGGCCAACGACCCCCGATTCGCCCGCCCAGTGACGAGGCCAACGGGTGCATCGGCTCTCCCAACGGCGCTAACCCGGCTTGTGGGACGGGGTGAGGACCTGACGCGCCTTGGCCAGCTGCTCGATGCGCACCGGCTGGTCACGCTGACGGGGCCCGGTGGCACTGGAAAGTCTCGACTGGCCGTTGAGTTCGCGCAGGGGCTCGCTGGCCAGGGCGTCGCGGTCTGGTACGCCGCACTCGCTCCTCTACGGGACTTCGAACCGCTCATCGATGTCGTTGCCAGAGCGCTCGGGGCCGAGCCCGGCCCGGAC
>JBKPHT010000140.1:0-3263 GCA_046730015.1 Actinomycetota bacterium | reverse complement strand
GGCGTGCAGAGCCAGGTCCAGGGCGACCAGCTCCGGGTCAGCGGGAAGAAGCGCGACGACCTGCAGGCGGCCATCCAGGCGATGCGGGACGAGGACTTCGGCATCCCCCTCCAGTTCAGCAACTTCAGGGACTGACCCCCGGCCTGACCGGCGGCGGCGGTTGCCGCTCAGAATTTTCTCGGCGAGGTCATAGGGTCCGCTTCCCCGTTCCCGAGGCGATAGGGGTCGGGGGCCGACCGCTATCGCCTCGGGAACCGGGGATCGACCCCCATGACCTCGGGAGGCCGGACCGGGCCCGGCGCAAACTGTCACAGGGCTCTGATGTGATGTGGCATGACCTCGACCACATCCGACGCACGCATCGCCCTTCTCGCCCGTGGCCAGGCGGGCACGTTCTCCCGGGCCCAGGCGCTGGCCGCCGGGCTCACCGACGCCTCGATCAAGCGGCGGCGCCGCTCGGGGCGCTGGCTTCGCACCCATCCCGGCGTTTACCGGATCGCAGGGGTCGCCCCGTCGTGGCCGGCCGAGGTGTGGTCCGGGCTGCTGGCCGCCGGGCCGCGCGCCGTCGTGACCCACGAGACGGCACTGCGGCTGCACGACAGCCCGCACGTCGCCCCCCGGCCGATCACCCTCACCGTGCCCCACGGCGGGCGGGCCCGGCTGGCCGGCGTGCTCGTGCACCAGATCGACGACCTCCGACCGCACCACGTCGTGACCGTCGACCGGCTGACGGTGAGCGATCCGGCCCGGGCGGTGGTCGAGGTCGCCGCCACCCTGGGCCACCGGCGCCTCGGGCTGGTGCTCGACGACCTCGTGGCCGACGACCGCACGAGCTACGTCCGGGTCAGCCGCCGCCTCGCCGAGGTCGCCCGGCGGGGCAAGCCGGGCATCGCCCGCCTGGCGGCCGTCCTCGACGAGCGGGCGGAGGGCGCGATCCCAACCGGCAGCGAGCTGGAGCGCGCCATGCTGGCTGCGCTCGCGGCCGGTGGGCTGCCGCCTCCGGTCCGGCAGATGGCGTTACCGGGCGCCGGCGCGGTCGAGGGGCTCGTCGACGCCGCCTACCCGGAGTGCCGCCTCATCCTCGAGGCCGACGGGCGCCGCTGGCACAGCCGGGTGCGGGACCTGGCACGGGACCATGCCCGCGACGCCGAGGCCGCCCGGGCCGGGTGGCAGATGCTGCGGTTCCTCCACGAGACGATCACCCGCCACCCCGAGGAGATGTGCATGGTCGTCGCCGACGTGCGCGCCGCCCGGATGCCCGATCGGCGTGCGTCGTGAGGGGCGTGCGGTTGCTCCGTCGAATGTGGTCGTGGTCGAGGCGCCGACTACCAGGCCCGCTGCCACTCGCCGGAGCGGAGGCGGGCGACCCGGTCCTCGGTCTGGGGGTGGGTGCGCCACAGGTTGCCGAAGCTCACCTTGCGACCCGACAGCGGGTTGACGATGAACGCCGACGCATGGGCCGGGTCGATGTCCATGGGGATCTGCTTGGCGCCGACCTCGAGCTTCTGCAGCGCCCGGGCCAGCGGCTCGCCGTCGCCGATGAGACGGGCGCCCGTCCGGTCGGCCTCGAACTCCCGGCTGCGGCTGATCGCCATCTGCAGCAGGCCGGCGGCGATCGGGGCGAGCAACGCCAGGGCCAGCAGGGCCAGGGGGTTGCTGCCCTCCTCGTCACGGCCACCGCCGCCGAAGATGGCGGTGAACTGCAGGATGTTGGCGATCAGCGTGATGCCCACGGCGATGGCGGCGGCCACCGAGCCGATGAGGATGTCGCGGTTGCCGACGTGGCTGATCTCGTGGGCCAGTACGCCCCGCAGCTCGTCCCAGGTCAGGATGCGGAGGATGCCCTGCGTCACGGCCACCGCGGCGTGCTCGGGGTTGCGGCCGGTGGCGAACGCGTTGGGCTGCTGGTCGGGGGTGACGTAGAGCTTGGGCATGGGCATGCCCGCCTTCTGGGTCAGCTCCCGGACGATGGCGTAGTACTCGGGCATCTCCTGCTCGGTGACCGGGACGGCCCGGGCAGCCCTGATGGCGAGCGCGTCGCTCTTCCAGTACGAGAAGCCGACGAACAGGACGCCGATGGCGAAACCGATGACGGCGCCCTGAGCGCCCCAGATGGCGCCCCCGATGATCACCAGGAGGCCGCCGAGCCCGGCGAGCAGGACGAACGTCTTGAACGTGTTCTTCACGGAGGCCAGGGTAGGGCGAGTTCCTGGGAAAAACCTGAACGGCTCCTGGTCCCCGACCGTGTCGCCCTAGGCTCGCGATCCCATGCCCGTCACCCCCTCCGACGTCCGCGCCTCCATCGGGGCCGGCCTCACCGGCCGGGTGCTCGAGCTGGGCCCCGGCACCCAGCCGTTCCCGGCGCCGGGGGCCGAGACGGTCGTGTACGCCGACCGGTCGATCGAGGGCGGCCGCGACCGCAACTTCCCCGAGCTGGTGGGCCTGCCGCCCGGGCCCGAGGCCGACCTCGACCTCGACCTGGACGTCGACAAGCTGGCCGCCGTCGAGGACCGGTCGTTCGACGCGGTCGTGGCCAGCCACATCGTCGAGCACCTGGCCGACCCGGTCGGGCTGCTGGCCGAGGTCCACCGGGTGCTCCGGCCCGGTGGGCGGCTAGTGCTGCTGCTGCCCGACCGGGACCACACGTTCGACGCCGGGCGCCCCCCCACGACGCTCACCCACGTGCTGGACGAGCACCGGCGGGGGGTGACCGAGGTCGACGACGCCCACATCCGCGAGTTCTGCGACGCGATCTGGCGGGGACCGGTGATCCACCCCGACGAGGTCCGGGCGTGGCACGACCCGGACCGCCTCGACGCGGACATGCTGGCCCTGCACCGGCGGCGGTCGATCCATGTCCACTGCTGGACGCCGGAGGAGTTCGTCACGATGGTGGCCGGCACGATGGCCGCCGGCGGGCCGGCGTGGCGGCTGGTCGACCTGTACGTCCGGGAGGACCTCGACGACCCCGGCGACGAGTTCGGCCTGGTGCTCGACCGGCCGGCGGCCGACGACGACCACGGCGACGACGCCTCGGCCACCCGGCGGGCCGCCGACCTGCTCCGGGCCTGGGCCGCCGGGGTGCTGGCCGCGCCCCACCGCGATCCCGAACGGCTGGTGGCGCTGGCCCGGGCCGTCCGCCGCGACCTCACCCCGGAGGTGTGGGGCGACGGCGGCGAGGCGGCCGAGGACGCCGATCCGGCCGGGGCGGTGGCCGCCGCGGCGGCCGACGCCGTCCGCCAGGTCCGCGGCGACCTGGCGGC
>JBKPHT010000139.1:0-62319 GCA_046730015.1 Actinomycetota bacterium | reverse complement strand
CGGCGCCACCTTCACCATCCGCCTTCCCGCCGGGGACTGAAGCGGCCGTCGCCCGGTTGGACCAGGCCCGACTCGTAGGCGGCGATCACCGCCTGCACACGGCTGCGCAGGCCGAGCTTGGCCAGGACGCTGCTCACGTGGATCTTCACCGTGGCCTCGCTGTGCAGCTCGGCGGCCAGCTCGGTGTTGGACCACCCGGCGGCGAGGCCCACAAGGACCTCGCGCTCGCGGTCGGTGAGGCCGGCCCGGGCGACGCAGAACGCTGTCCGGCTCCACGGTTACCACAGAGCTACAGGTGGAGTCGGTGCATGCACGGTAGACAGGCTCTCGCTCCCCGCAAGCCAGGGCGACCGCGAGCAGCGGGGCGAGAACGGCTGCTTCAGCCCTCATTCGTCGCGGAGCCCAGCGGCGAGCCCACGAGCGCATCTCGACGACTCTGCACCCGTGGATCGTATGCGCTCAACCGCCCCTGACTTGCCGGTTGGTGCGGCGTGGCAGTGGCGGCGCTAGGGGGTCTCGGCGGTCCTGGAGGTCTGTAACCCCGGTGGTGTCCCATACGCGGCTGCTCGTTCGTCATATAGGTGAGAGCCCACTGCCCCGGAGGTTGCGATGCAGTACGCGCTGGCGATCTACGCGGAGCCCGGCTATCTGGAGGCGCTGCCCGATGCGGAACGTGAGGCGGTGTACGCCGAGTTTTTGGCGCTGCCCGTTGACCCGCGGTGGGTCGGCGGTGTGCAGCTGCAGCCCGCCGCGACGGCGACCTGCGTGCGCGTCGTGGGTGGCCGGATGCTGATGACCGACGGCCCGTTCGCGGACACCAAAGAGGTGCTCGGCGGCTTCTGCCTGGTCGAGGCGGCCAATCTGGACGAGGCGATGGAGCTGGCGGCGCGCCTCCCGGCCGCCCGGCTCGGCGGGCTGGTGGAGGTCAGGCCAGTGGTGCAGCGCTGACCGTGCTGGAGGAGGTCTTCCGGGACGAGTGGGGCCGGGTGCTGGCCTCGCTGGTCGGGTTCCTCGGTGACGTCGACAAGGCCGAGGAAACCGCACAGGAGGCGTTCGCGATCGCGGCGCAGCGCTGGCCCGCATCGGGCGTGCCGGCCAACCCGGGTGCGTGGCTGGTGACGACGGCCCGCAACCGGGCGATCGACCGGATCCGCCGGGAGCGCACCCTGGCCGACAAGATGCACCTGCTGCCGGTACCCGCGGCCGTCATGGACGAGTTCGACGACACCGTGATCAGGGACGAACGGCTCGAGCTGATCTTCACCTGCTGCCACCCGGCGCTGCCGCTGGAGGCGCAGGTGGCGCTCACGCTGCGGACCCTCGGGGGCCTGGAGACCGTCGAGATCGCCCGCGCGTTCCTGGTCCCCGAGGAGACCATGAAGCGCCGCCTGTCCCGCGCCAAGGCCAAGATCAAGGCGACCGGGATCCCGTTCGCGGTTCCCGACGCGCACCTACTTCCGGACCGCCTCGATGCGGTGCTTGCCGTCATCTACCTGATCTACAACGAGGGCTACCGTGGCAGGGTCGACCTCGGCGCCGAAGCCATCCGCCTGGGGCGAGTGCTCGCCGCGCTCATGCCGGACGAGCCAGAGGCACACGGGCTGCTCGCGCTGATGATGACCCACCACGCCCGGCGGCGGGCCCGGTTCTCCGGCGAGGATCTCGTGCTGCTCGACGATCAGGACCGGTCGCTGTGGGACCTGCGCCAGATCGCGGCGGGACGGGCGGTGCTCGACCGGGCGATCGCGTTGGGCGGGCGCGGCGCCTACGTGGTGCAGGCGGCGATCGCCTCGCTGCAGACCCGGGAGCGGATCGACTGGCCGCAGGTCGCCGACCTGTACCGGCGGCTGGTCGAACTCACCGGCTCCCCGGTTGTCGAGCTCAACCGCGCCGTGGCGATCGCCCAAACTGGCGATGTCGACGCGGCGCTGCGCGCCGTCAACCGCCTCGACCTGGACCGCTACCTCTATTTCCACTCGACCCGCGGGGAGCTGTTGCGGCGTCTCGGCCACAATGATGAGGCCCGCGCGGCGTACCGGCGCGCGCTCGAACTGGCCACCTCGACCCCCGAGCGGCGGTTCCTGACCCGGCGGCTCGAACAGTTCTAGCCCGGCTGTCCCCTGGGCTGGTGCTCGTTCGTCGCCTGGGTATGAGCGACAACCGCGTCTGCCTTCCGTGTGAGCTGCCGAGCCGCACCAGCCCCGGCATGCTCACGACAACGGTCGCGCCAGTATCTGGCCACGCGCGGCTCTGGGGCCTGTCCAGAACCGACACGCAGCGACAAATCGAGGACGTAATCGGCGCGTTCGCGCTTGGCGGCCGCAACGACTGCCCCGTCGACACCTACAGCAGCAGACACCGTCGGCCGTTGGAGGTCGCCCGCGCACTCCCGGTCGGAACCCGAAGCGCTCTCCCTGGAAGGAAGGTGCCCCATGGCTGAGAAGACCGATGTTGTCGTGATTGGCGGCGGTTATGCCGGCGCTATGGCCGCCAATCGGCTGACGCAGCGCGACGACGTGACAGTGACGCTGATCAACCCGCGCCCGAGCTTCGTACAGCGGATCCGCCTGCACCAGCTGGTGGGCGGGTCCCACGACGCGGTCGCCGACTACGGAGAGGTCCTGGCCGAGCGCATCCAGCTGGTGGTCGACACTGTGATACGGATTGAGGCGGCTGAGCGCAGCGTGACGCTGGCGACGGGCGGCACGGTCGGCTACGACTACCTGATCTACGCAGTGGGCAGTGCCAGCACCGACCGCAGCGTGCCCGGTGCGGCCGAGTTCGCCTACCCGATCGCCAGCCTGGAGGCGGCCCAGCGCCTACGGCCCGTCCTCGACGCCGCGGCAATGACTGCCCCGGTGACGGTGGTCGGCGCCGGTCCGCAAGGCATCGAGATCGCGGCCGAGCTGGCCGAGCTGGGCCGCACCGTGACCCTGGTGTGCGGCGAGGTGCTCGGCTCGTACCTGCACCCGCGGGGTCGACGTTCGGTGGCAAAGCGGCTGGCCAAACTCGGTGTGACCGTGCTCGAAGGCCCCGACGCGACGGCCGTGACTCGGGATGCGGTGCAGCTCAGCGACGGCCGTGTGTTGCTGAGCGAGGTGACGATCTGGACCGTGGGATTCTGCGTGCCGGACCTCGCGTCCCGCAGTGGACTGTGCACCGACGCCATGGGCCGCCTGCTCACCGACGAGACGTTGACGAGCGTGGACGACGAGCGCATCGTCGCGGCCGGTGATTCAGCGGCGCCGTCGGACCTGCCGCTGCGGATGAGCTGCCAGGCCGCGCTGCCACTGGGCGCGCACGCTGCCGACACGGTGCTCAGCAGGATCGCAGGTCAGCAACCGGCGCCTGTCGCCGAGGGGTTCTTCGGCCAGTGCATCAGCCTGGGTCGTCGGGGCGGCATCTTCCAGTTCGCGCACGGGAACGACGTCGCACGAGGGTTCCACATCGGCGGCCGCCTTGGTGCGAAGACCAAGGAGCTCATCTGCGGGAGCACTATCAAGGGGCTGGTCCACGAGGCTCGGAAGCCCGGGTCGTTCAAGTGGCACGCCAAGGACGACAAGCGCCGCCAACTGCTGCAGGCCAGGCACGGCGAAACTCCGGCCCTCACTGAGCCATTCGTATAGGACCTGTGGTTCCTCGCCGGGTCGATGTTTTCGATCAGTCATGCCCGTGGGGCTCACCGCAGTCGCCAAGTTCCTGCCCTTGACCCAAGTGCGCGCGCTGCCGCGTTATGGCGTCGTCGACCACGCCGGTGCGGGACTGCACGACATCTTCGGAATGACCAAGCAGCACGGCGATGGCGTTCCTGTGCCTCGGCGTCGTCATCGTGCTGTTCGCTGCTGTCTGCACCGCCGCGTCGTTCGGGGTGTTCCCGCGTGCAGCCGTGCAGTGACACGCCGGCAGGTCGTACAAGTCGATCAGGCAGTAAGTCCTGGTCGTCGATCAGTCAGTCATTAGACCAGGAGGTTGTCATGGAATTCGTGTTGGTGATCTATCAGCCGTGGGAGCTTCTCGAGGAGGGAGTGTTCTCTGAGGAGGAGAGCGCCGAACTCGCCAAGTATCCGGAGATCGTGGCCACATCGGGCATGAAAGCGAACTTCCCCCTCGGCCACCGGAAGGACGCCACGACTGTGCGAGTGAAGGACGGCCAGACGATCACCTCCGATGGGACGGTGGGCGGGATCGACGCTACGCCCGGCAGCTTCTACGTCTTCGAGGCCGAAGACAAGGACGCAGCGATCGGGTTCGCCGCGCGGATCCCCGCCGCCCGCATCGGGGGTGCAGTCGAGGTCCGTCCGGTCGGGATGTACTGGCCGGCGCCGCCGGAGTGAACATCGAAGAGGTGCCACAGCACCTCAGCGAGATCCTCGCCCTCGTTCAACAGGCGGTCACCCCTCGCCCAGCTTACGGACGATCTGCTCGGGCGTATGACGGTGACGCTTCATCGTGGTCCTGTCCTCCTGCCCAGCATGCTGGACCTCGGACCCCACAACACGTGAACCTGTTCCAGGGACCCGGTCAGTGTCCCGATGCTGTCGTGCGCCGCGGTGGTGACACGTTCGCCGATATCGATGCAGCCGAAGAGCTCCCGGCAGCGATCCCGATCCGCCCCGGGTGCGGCACGAAGGCACCCGGGGCGGTCGTGGCGGTGAGGTGCGGTGGCGGCGTCAGGTCATCAGCACCGCCGCCTCGGCCGACGACCCCTCGGTCGACGACCCCTCGGTCTCGCCGGTGTCGTCCGACGAGCCCGAGTCAGACGACCCCTGGTCGCCCGAGCCGTCGCGCTCGGGGCAGTCCTCCCGGCTGCCCGACCGCGGCTCGGAGCGGGACCCGTCGTCGCGGCCGTCGCCCGTGTCGCCGTCGTCCGGCCGGGTCGTCTCCGTCGTGTCGTCGTCGGGGGTCGTGGTGGTCGGTGAGTCCTGGGCGGCCGCCCAGCCGGCGCCGCCGATGAGCACGATGGCGGCGACCGCGGTGGCGGCCGCCACGCGTCTCGGGGTCCACTGCATCGCTGTGTCCTTTCTGTCGGGTGCCGACCAGTAGACGCGGCGAACCTCCAGCGTCCCGCACGGCAACCTGCGAGCTTCCTGGACGCCCGCCGCCGACCCGACCCCGACCCGAGCGACGCCCGACGCCCGACTCTCTGCGGTGTACTCGGCTGGCTCCCAGGTGCCACTCAGCCGACTCCCAGCCCGGTCCGTCAGGCTGACCGCCATGAGCGGCGAACGGCTCCTGCTGGTGGACGACGAGGACAACCTCCGGTCCATGCTCGAGGCGGCGCTGCGCCACTCCGGGTTCGACGTGCATGCGGTCGCCACGGGGCGGGCGGCGATCGAGGCGGTGGGGGGGCTGGAGCCCGACCTGGTGGTGCTCGACGTCATGCTGCCGGACCTCGACGGCTTCGAGGTGTGCCGGCGGTGGCGGCAGGACGGGCGGCGGACCCCAGTGGTGTTCCTCACCGCCCGGGACGGCACCGACGACACGGTGCGGGGGCTGACGACCGGCGGCGACGACTACCTGGTCAAGCCGTTCAGCCTGGAGGAGCTGGTGGCCCGCATCCAGGCGGTGCTCCGGCGGGCGGGAGCGGCCCGGGCCGAGGCACTGCTCACGTTCTCCGACCTGGTGCTCGACGACGACGCCCACCGGGTCACCCGGGGCGGCGAGGACGTGGAGCTGTCGCCCACCGAGTTCAACCTGCTCCGCTTCCTCATGGCCAACCACGGCCGGGTGCTGTCCAAGCCTCAGATCCTCGACCACGTGTGGAACTACGACTTCGGCGGCGACGGCGGGGTGGTCGAGACCTACATCGGGTACCTCCGCCGCAAGCTCGACGCCACCGGGCCCCGACTGATCCACACCATCCGGGGCGTCGGCTACACCATGCGGGAGCGTTGAGTGTCGCTCCGCGCCCGCCTCCTGGTGGGGCTCGGGGTCGTCGCAGTCGTGCTGGTGGGCGTGGCCGTGGCGGTGACCCGCGCCTCTCAGGCGTACCTGGTGGAGCAGGTCGACGCCCGGCTGCCGGCGGGGTCGACCGCCGAGTGGGACCCGGGCCACGGGGACGCGGCCGGCGGTCCGAACCGGCCGTTCAGCCCCTACTGGTTCGGGACCGTCGACGGCGACATGGTGACCACCGTGCGGTCTCCCGACCTGGGCGCCGACGGCTCCGGCGCCGAGGGCGGGTCCGCCCCGGTGCCCGACGTCGACGCGGCCGACGCCCGGGCCGCGGCGGACGGGGGCGACCCGTACTTCACGGTCGGCTCCGACGACCCCGGGGTCCGCTACCGGGTGCGCGCCACGGCGGGCGGGTACGGGCGGATCGACCTGGTGGCGACCTCGCTGGAGGACGTCGACGCGGCCATGGCCCGGCTGGTCACGGTCGAGGTGGTGGCCACCGCGGCCGTGCTGGGCTTGCTGGGCCTGGTGGCGTTCTGGGTGCTGCGCCTGGGCGTCCGGCCGCTCAAGGCGATGACGCGGACGGCCACCGCGATCGCGGGCGGCGACCTGGGCCACCGGGTGCCGCCGGCGCCGGCGCGTACCGAGGCGGGCCAGCTCGGAGCGGCGCTCAACGCCATGCTCGCCCGCATCGAGGGGTCGTTCGCCGTGCGGCAGGCCTCCGAGGACCGCCTCCGCCGGTTCGTGGCCGACGCCAGCCACGAGCTGCGGACGCCGGTGACGACCATCCGCGGCTACGCCGAGCTCCACCGCCAGGGCGCGCTCGACGACCCGGACGACCTGGCCCAGGCCATGCGGCGCACCGAGGCCGAGGCCCAGAGGATGACGGCCCTGGTCGACGACATGCTGTTGCTGGCGCGACTCGACCGCGGCCGGCCGCTCGGCCGCCGGCCGGTCGACCTGGGCGTGCTGGCGATCGACGCGGCGGGCGACGCGCGGGCGACCACTCCGACCCGCGCGGTGCGGGCTTCGACCCAGGAGGGGGTCGTTGTCGAGGGCGACGAGGACCGATTGCGCCAGGTGCTGGCCAACCTGGTCGGCAACGCCCTCATGCACACGCCGCCGACCGCGACGATCTCGGTGGCGGCCCGGGCGGAGGAGGGCGGGGCGGTGCTGGAGGTGCGGGACGACGGGCCGGGGATGCCGGCCGACCAGGCCGCCCACGCGTACGAGCGGTTCTACCGGGGCGACCCGGGTCGGGCCCGGGCGCGGGGCGGATCGGGGTTGGGGTTGGCGATCGTGCAGGCGATCGCGGTGGCCCACGGCGGGCGGGCCTCGCTGGTGACCGCTCCGGGCGAGGGCACGACGGTGCGGGTCGAGCTGCCTCGGGCCCCGGCGCCGGAGCCGGTGGGGGTGGCCGGGTAGGGTCGTCGGCCGATGATCCTGTCGGACCGCACCATCCGCGAGCAGCTGGCCGCCGGGCGCATCGGCATCGACCCGTTCGACGACTCGTGCGTGCAGCCGTCCTCGGTCGACGTGCGCCTCGACAACCTGTTCCGGGTGTTCCTCAACCACACGATGCCCGTCATCGACGTGAAGCAGGACCTCGAGGACCTGACCCGGCTCGTCGAGATCGCGGCGGGCGACGCGTTCATCCTGCACCCGGGCGAGTTCGTGCTGGGCTCGACATCGGAGCGGGTGACGCTGCCCGACGACCTGGTGGCCCGGATCGAGGGGAAGAGCAGCCTGGGCCGGCTGGGCCTGCTGATCCACTCGACGGCGGGGTTCATCGACGCCGGCTTCTCCGGGCACATCACGCTGGAGCTGTCCAACGTGGCCAACCTGCCCATCACGCTCTACCCGGGGATGAAGATCGGCCAGGTGAGCTTCCTGGCCATGACGACGCCGGCGGACGTCCCCTACGGGTCGTCGAGGGTCGGGTCGAAGTACCAGGGCCAGCGGGGCCCGACCCCGAGCCGCTACTGGGAGAACTTCCGGTCCGACGCCGACACCGACGGCCGGGGCTGATCGCCGGAAGCGCCGGCGGCGGCACCTCTAGGTGCCGGCGGGGGGCGTGCCGCCGGGAAGCTCGACCGTCACCTCGGCGCCGACCGGGATGGTGCCGAGCAGCAGGCGGACGGTGGCCTTCTGCCCCTCGCCCGTGACGGCGAGAGGGACGGCGAGGTCAGTGCGGCTCACGCCGGCCACGCCGACCAGGGTGCAGCGGACGCCATGCTCGGACCCGCGCTCCACGGCGGTGCAGCCGGCCGGGAGGGGCCGCCGGGGATCGGGCATGGCGCCGCCGGTCAGGCCGATCTCGACGGTGATGTCGCCCACCGGCCAGGCGCCGTCCTGCGCGACGGTCAGTGTGAGGGTCCCGGTGGAGCCGTCGCCGGTGGGCTGCCATCCGGGGGTGACGGACAGCCGGGAGGCGAAGTCGGGGAGGGCGACGACACGGGTGTCCTCGACCGAGCCGCCGCGCAGGATCGTGGCGGTGACATGGGCATCGGGCTGGCTCACGGCGAGTGGGATGTCGAAGGTGGGCACCGAGCCACCGGCGGGCGGCTGGTCGAAGGCGCAGTCCAGGGTCTGTCCGCCCGCCGGGAGGTCGGCGGGAGCGGAGCACCGGTCGAGCAGACCCTCGGCGGCGACGCGGGCGCCTGGGGTGAGCTCCAGGTGGAGCGTCAGCGGTGCGTCGGCGGTCGCCTCGGGCGCCACGCCCGGTGCCGGTGCGGCGAGGGGGGTCATGGACGCGAGGGCGGCGCCGCGCTCGCCGATGGCGAGGCTGAGGGTTCCGCTGCCCGGTGCCTGAGGTGTCCACGAGATCGTGCCGAACCCGAGCGGCGCCGGCGCCGGCGGCGGGACCGGCGGCGGGACCGGCGGTGGGACCGGTGGTGGGACCGGCGGTGGGACCGGTGGTGGGACCGGGGACGTCACGGGCGCGCCGGGGTCCACGGGCGCCGACGGGCCGGTGCCCGCGCCGCCGGTGCCCGCGCCGGCCCCGGCTCCCGAGCCCGACCCCGAGGCGGGGAACGTGCCGCTGCTCCTGCCGGGCCGGGGGATCGCCCGCGGGCGGCTGGACCGCGGCCGGAAGTCGACGTCGCCGAAGGTGCCGATGGCCGAGTCGTCGAACGGGCTCAGGGCGAAGTCGTCGTCCCCGAACACCGACCCGCCGTCCCCGTCGCCGATGCGGCCGGTGCCGTCCGATCCGGTCGACCCGATGTCCGCCGCGTCGGCGGACTGGTTGAGCGGCCCGGCGTCCTCCCGGGCCATGGTCGTGCCGATGACGGCCAGCCCGGCGACCAGGGCGCCGATGGCGGCGACGCTGCCGACCGGCGACGCCAGGCTCCGGGCCTTGGACGCCAGCGTCCGGGGCCCGGCTCCGGACGGCCCGGACGACCCGGACCCGGATGCGGCAGCCGCCCCGCCCGCGGCGGCGCCGCCGGAAGCCGCGGCCAGGGCCGCCTTGCCGCCGCCGACCAGCAGGAACAGCGGCACCACCGACCGGACCAGCATCCGGTTGACGTCGTCGAGCTCGGCCACGAGTGCCCGGCACGACTCGCACCCGTCGAGGTGGGCCTGCACCGCGGCGCGGTCGCGCTTGGACAGGCCGTCGCGCACGTAGGCGCCCAGCTGTGACCGGTACGGCTCGTGCTCCGGCGCCGGCGAGGCGAGCAGGTGGGCCTGGAGGTAGGCCTGCCGCAGCTTCTCCCGGGCCCGGTAGGCCATGGCGGCGGCCGCGTTGGCCGACACGCCGAGCACCCCGGCCAGCTCCTTGGGCTGGCGGCCCTCGACCGCGGTGTGCCACAGCACGGCCTGCCAGTGGTCGGGCAGCGACTCGTACGCCTGGGCGATGAGCGCCCGGTCGGCGGAGTCGAGCTCGGGGTTGTCGGACTCGTCCCCGACCGGCTCCGGGACGGCGTCGAGCGACGTGTCGTCCGGCTTGTCGCCCTGCTCGGCGGCGAGGCGGCGCAGCGTGACGAACAGGTAGGCCCGGAACGACTCGGTCGGCCCGCCGCCCTTGCGCAGCGCGCCGAGCACCCGCTCGAACGCGCCGTTGACCAGGTCGTCGGGGTCGCCCGTCCGCCGGTAGGTCCGGGCCACCCGGAGGGCCGCGGCCTGGTGACGGACGTAGAGCTCGGTGAAGGCCGCCTCGTCCCCGTTGCGGGCCTGGTCGAGCAGCTCGGCGTCAGTGAGCGCAGTGATCGACATGGTGCGGAGACCCTGTGGCCGACAGTGTGGCGCAAGATCCCGCCGCTCACCAGGGCGGGCAACCGCTTTTGGTGACGATCTGGCGGGCCGTCGCCACCGATCGGCGTGGACGTCCGGGAGCCGCGAACTCGTCGCGAAGAAATCACGTGAACGGCGTCATAGTCGCCGGGTGATCCCCTCTCCTCCGGCATGAAGGAGACGTGGGTGCCGTCACAACCCCCCCAGCGGGACGTGGACGGCGCCGCGCGACTCCTCCAGCTCGTCGGCCCATCGGTGCCGCCTCGTCGGCCGGTCGGCGGGCTCATCTCCGACTGGTACCGCGAAGCGGGCACCGACCTGCCGCTCGGGGAGTGGGCCGACCCGGCCACCCGCCGACTCGCCGCCGCCTTCGACGGCCCGGCCGACCTGGTCGCCGTCGAGGCCGCCGTCGTCGCCTTCGCCCAGGCCCGGGCCGGTGCCGGCCACCCGGCCGAAGCCGTCGCCGCCGACCTCGTCGCCCTCGTCCGGGTGGCCTGGCCGTCGGCCGGCGACCTGTGGTCCGACTGGGTCGACCCCGTCGGGCTGGTCGCCCGCGCCCTCGGCGCCTGGGCGGCCGAGCGGGAGACGGTCCTCGGCTGCATCGACTGCACCGACCCGGTCACCGAGCTGGTGTCGGCGGCCTACCTCCGGGCCCGGGTCCACGAGCTGCACGCCCAGTGCCGGGCGCTGGCCATCTCTCCTCCTGCGACCTTCGGGGCCGTGGTCGTGCAGCTCCAGCTGGGCGCCGTCACGCCGCCCGAGCGGATCGGCGTCAGGGTCGCGGCGGGCCGCACCCTGGCGGCACGGTTCCGCGCGGGCGAGACCGTGGCGGCGCTCGGCTCCTCCCGCCTGGTGGCGGTGATGCCGGCCTACGGCGTCGACCGCGCCGTCGGGGACGTGACGACCGACCTCGCCGGGCTCGCCGTGCCCGACGGGGCGGGCGTCACCATCGGCCGCCGGGCGTTCGCACCGGACGCAGCGGCGACCTTCGAGTCCCTGGCGGGGACCTCGGTGGGTTCCTAGGGCGGACCGAACCCACCGACCGTGGGTGCGCCGCGCGCGGGCGCGTGGCGCACCCACACTCTCTTGCGGCTGGTCCGCTACAGCTCGCCGGACGCGACCCGGGCGTCGCGGTCCTCGAGCGCCTCGAGCAGGTGCATCGAGATGTCCGCGACCCTCACCTCGTCCTCTTCCTTGCCCGCGGCCTTGGTCCCGTCGTCGATCATGATGTAGCAGAACGGGCAGGCGACGGCGATGCGGCTGGCGCCGGTTGCGATGAGCTCCTGGCTGCGCTCGTCGTTCACCTTCTTGCCGATCGTCTCCTCCATCCACATGCGGGCGCCGCCGGCGCCGCAGCACATGCCCTTGGTGCCGTTGCGCCCGGCCTCGACCACCTCGATGCCGCCCAGGCTGCCGATCACCTTGCGGGGCGACTGGTAGATGTCGTTGTGGCGGCCCAGGTAGCAGGAGTCGTGGTAGACGACCCGCTCCTCCAGCCGGGCGCCGCTCATGTCGAGGTGCCCCTCGGCGATGAGCCACTCGAGGAACTGGCTGTGGTGGACGACCTCGTAGTTGCCGCCGAGCTGCGGGTACTCGTTCTGCAGCGTGTTGAAGCAGTGCGGGCACTGGGTGACGATCTTGCGGACGCCCATGCCGTTCAGCGACTCGATGTTCTGCATGGCGAGCATCTGGAAGATGTACTCGTTGCCCGACCGGCGGGCGGGGTCGCCGGTGCAGTTCTCGGACGGCCCGAGGATGGCGAAGTCGATGCCGGCCCGCTGCATGAGCTTGGCCATGGCCACGCTCACCTTCTGGTTCTTGTCGTCGAAGCTGCCGGCGCACCCGACCCAGTAGAGGAACTCGTGGTCGAAAGCGTCGCCAGGCTCGACGATCGGCACGCCCTCGACCTTGGCGGCCCAGGCGGCCCGGTCGCTCTGGGACATCCCCCACGGGTTGCCGGAGTTCTCCATCGACCGGTAGGCGGTGCCGAGCTCGGTCGGAAAGTTCGACTCCATCAGCGACAGGTAGCGCCGCATGTCGAGGATCTTGTCGAGGATCTCGATGTTCACCGGGCAGATCTCGTCGCAGGCCTTGCACGACGTGCAGGCCCAGATCTCCTCGGGGGTGATCCGCTCGAACAGTGAGTCGGCCGACAGGGTGATCTCCGGGTCGACGCCGATGGGTGGCGACACCGGCGGGGTGCCCGTGGCGGCCATCACCTCGCCGGTCTTGAGCACGATCTCGCGGGGGTCGAGCGGCTTGCCGGTGGCGTGGGCCGGGCAGACGCTGGTGCAGCGGCCGCACATCGTGCAGGCGTCGGTGTCGAGCAGCTGCTTCCAGGTGAAGTCCTCGACGGTGGAGGCGCCGAACGTCTCGAGCTCGGTCTCCATCAGGTTGGGCATGGCCTTCATCGCGCCCTTGGGCCGCTCCCGGTCCCGCAGGTACATGTTCAGCGGCGAGGTGAACATGTGGCGGAGCATGGTGACCGGCAGGATCAGCAGGAACACCAGGAAGCTGGCGACGTGGGCGATCCACCAGCCCTGGTGCCACCCGGCGAGCGAGCCCGACCCCTCGACCAGGGTGGAGAGCGGGTAGCCGATCACCGACCACTTCTCGTAGGACGGCTGGCCCTCCAGCGCGATGCGGAACGCCTCGACGCCGAAGCCGGTGACGCCGATCGCGAGGAACGTGCCGAGGATGACGGCGTGCTCGGGCTTGGACTTGATGCGGATGCGGTAGGGCCGCTGGACGTAGCGCCGGACGATGGCCCAGATCACGCCGAGCAGGAACAGGCCGCCCGCGACGTCGCCGATCAGGGCGTAGGCGCGGTACACGTCGCCGTGCAGGAACTTGGCGCCCTCGGGCAGCTGGTGGTTGATCTCCAGCACCGTGGTCACGGCCAGCAGGATCAGGAAGTTGAAATAGATCAGCGAGTGCATGACCCCGGCCGCGGGGTCGCGCAGCAGGGTCTGCATGTAGACGCCGGCCCGGAAGTCCTCCAGCCGGCGGCGGAGGTTCCGGCGCGTCGTGCTGCGGTCGTCGGGGCCGCCCCGCTCCCAGTTGCGGACCCGCTGGGAGAAGACGACGGCCCCGTAGACGAACAGGATCGGCAGCACGGTGTAGAAGACGAGCTTCCACGCCGAGGGGATGTTGACGAACACCACCCGCTGCACCGGCGAGTCGTCGTGCCACTGGAACACCGTCGCGGTGATGCCCGAGACGACGGTGACCAGGGCGACCAGCACGCCGATGCCGACGGCGATCTGGGTGGGCCCGACCGCCCGGACCTTGGCGGCGACGGGGGTCGTCCCGGTTGCCGGCTTCTCCACCGTTTGGGTGCTCACGGCGCCGAACCTACCCAACGCGCCGGGGCGGGGCGGAATCGTGTCGTGCCTGCGCGCGGCCGGGTTACCGGCGGTCACTCAGGGCCCGGGCGGCCGCCTGGCGGCGGTCCCGGGCGGTGGATCTCAGCCGTAGATCTCGGAGTCGAGCTCGCGCACCCGGCCGGCCAGTGCGGCCAGGATCTTGTGGGTGAGGGTGGGCACCTCATCGAGCAGACCGGAGAACTCGCGGGGCCCGAGTACCAGCACGGTCAGCGGGGTGGCGGCGGTGACCGTCGCCGTGCGGGGGCCGTGGTCGAGCAGCGCCAGCTCGCCGACGCAGTCGCCGGGACCCAGGCGTGCGATGGTCTGGCCGCCCCGGGAGACGTCGGCGTTGCCCTCGACGATGATGAACGCCTCGCGGCCCACATCGCCCTGGGTCACGAACTCCTTGCCCTGGGCCAGCGTCAGCTCGACCGTCGCCTTGGCGATGTCGCGCAGCTCCCTGGTCGTGCATCCGGAGAAGAGGGGGACCGCGGCGAGATGGTTGAGGTAGTCCTCGCGTGCCATGGCGGCGCAGCTTAGGGAGCCGTCGCGCGCTCTGCTTGCGTTCCCCTGAGCCTCACCTGTCGTGGCCGCGGGCACTCACGGTCGGTGAACGAATCCCTCGGCAGCGTCACGTTCATACGTCCGAAACAAACGCGAAACCCTCGCTCTCTACCTTCCGAAGTTGTGGAGGTGGCTCTGGTCCACTGGCCGGCCGAGCAGGACCGGAGGGAGGAGCTCCGCCGTGCTGGGCAGCCTCGGCTCCTGCTGGTCGAGCGGGGCGCCCCGCCGATCCCGACGGACGAGCTCGAGGACTGGATCCGGCTGCCCGCCGACGACCTCGACCTCCGGGTCCGGGTCGAGGCCCTGCGGCGCCGCACCGACAGCGACGCCGGCACCGTGCCCGTGCTCGACGACGACGGCGTGCTGCGCCTCGGCGACCGCTGGGTGTCGCTCCCGCCGGTCGAGGCCCGGCTGACCGCCGCCCTCCTCGAGCGGTTCGGCGCGGTCGTGTCCCGCGACGCCCTGGCCCGGTCCGGCTGGCCCGGCGGCTCGCCCGGCCGCAACGCGCTCGACGTCCACGTGCTCCGGCTCCGCCGGCGGCTGTCGCCGCTGCGGCTCGCGATCCGCACGGTCCGGTCCCGCGGCTATCTGCTCGAGCGGGCCGACGGCAACGGTCAGGTCGCGTCCGACCAGGTCCGCCCGGCGCAGCAGCCCAACGGCCTGCGTCGCATGCCCGTCGCATGAGGAGAACCCGGAACCCGGAACCCGGGCCGGGCGGTTAGCCCTACCTCACGCGGGGTACCCACAGTTCGCCGGACGGGAGTCGTCCGGAAGGTCGGGCTGGGACAGATGTGTCAAGGGAGGCAACCATGCGCGGACGTGTGCGGATCCCGATCGTCCTGCTCATCTGGGTCATCATCGGCGTGCTCGTCGCGGTCAACAAGGGCTATGCGGACACCATGGACAACTCGTCGCAGGTCGCGACCTTCGTCCTCGCCGTGTTCCTGTGGCCGATCCCGGCGCTCGACGGCGCGGTGGCCATCGCGTTCTAGACCTTGGGCTGCGTCCGGGCGTCAGCTCGGCGCCCGGCGCAGCTCAGCGGCCAGGTGGTGCTGGTGGGGCTGGCCGACCGCTCCCATCGCCAGGTCGTACCGGAGCACGTCGCCCTCGACCGTGATCCGCCGCTCGACGCTGTCGACCTGCTTGGCCGTGCCGGTGCGGGCCACCGTCGACGAGCGCAGGTGCAAGACCAGCCCGTCGGCCGTGGGGGTCACCGAGCCGGTGGCGACCTCGGCGATGCCGGTCGGGTGGGCGAGCACCAGCTCGACGCCGCCCTCCGGAAGCCCGCGCAGGTAGCCCGACTCGGCGTGGGCCGGCAGGCCGGTGGCCAGGTTGACCGTCGCCTGCCGGTAGGCCAGGAACGGCTTGCCGACGTGGCCGAACGTGATCTCCTCGCGGTAGCGGAAGCCCTCGATGGTCGGGTAGCTGCCCTCGCCCTCGCCGGACCAGGTGCCGAGCAGCGCGGCCAGCGGCTCGACGTCGGGGTGGAGGGCCGGCGGCAGCGCGGACGTGGCGCTCAACCCCCGGCCTGGCGGGCGACGGCCTCGGCCGCGGCCCGGATCTCGTCGGCCGACCGCAGGTAGCGCTCCTCCACCGGCACGTCGTCGACCGGCCGGTAGTCGTCGCCGAGCTCGTACACGAGCGGCTCACCGGTCGGGATGTTCAGATCCACGATGTCGCCGTCGGAGATGCCGTCCAGGTGCTTGACCAGGGCCCGCAGGCTGTTGCCGTGGGCCGCCACCAGCACAACCCGGCCCGGCGCCAGGTCGGGCACGATCGCGTCGTACCAGTACGGCAGCATCCGGTCGACGACGTCGGCCAGGCACTCGGTGTCGGGCACCACCTCCGGCGGAAGGTCGGCGTACCGGGGGTCGTGGCGGATGTTGCGCGGGTCGTCCCGGGGCATCGCCGGGGGCCGCACGTCGTAGGCTCGGCGCCACACCTTCACCTGGTCGGCGCCGAACCGCTCGGCCGTCTCCTTCTTGTCGAGCCCCTGCAGGTCGCCGTAGTGGCGCTCGTTGAGCCGCCAATGGCGCCGCACCGGGATCCACGACCGGTCGAGCTCCCGCAGCGCGATGTCCGCGGTGCGGATCGCCCGGACCAACACCGACGTGTGGACCACCTCGGGCAGCACGCCCCGCTCGGCCATCAGCCGGCCGCCGTCCGCCGCCTGGGCCTCACCCTTCGGGCTGAGGTCGGAGTCGAACCAGCCGGTGAACAGGTTCTTGAGGTTCCACTCGCTCTCGCCGTGACGGAGCAGGACCAGGGTCCGGGCCATCAGCCGTTGCCGCCACCGCCGGGCTCCGACTCCCGGAACCGGCCGACGTAGATGGTCACCGTGTCGCCGGCCTCGGCCGGCGACTGGGGCGACGGCGACTGGGTCAGCACGATGCCGTCCTGGTTGGCGTTGGTCACCTGCTGTTCCTGGACCTGGACCTTCAGGCCGACCCCCTCGATGGCCGAGCGGGCGTTCTGCTCGTTCAGCCCCTCGACCCGCGGCACGGTGATCTGCTGGCCGCCCGACGAGACCACCAGCGTGATCGTGTCGGACGGCTTGGCCTCGGAGTTGGCCGCCGGCTCGGTGCGGATCACGATGCCCGGCTCCACCGAGTCCGAAGCCTCCGGCCGGGTCTGGACGTTGGTGAACCCGGCCCGCTGCAGGTTGCCCCGGGCGGTGGCCTCGTCCTGGTTGGCGACGTTGGGGACCGGCCGGGCGGTCGATCCCGACGACACCTCGATCGTGACCTGGCTGCCCTTGCCCGCCTGCGCGTTGGCCGCCGGGTTCTGGGTCACGACGCGGCCCTCCTCGACGTCGTCGTTCTCGATCGGCACCGCGTTCACGACGAACCCCGCCTGGGTCAGCAGCGTGTTCGCCTCGGCCTGCGTCTTCCCGACCACGTCGGGCACGGCCACCATCTCCGGCCCGGTGCTGAACGTCAGCCTGATCGTCGCCCCCTCGTCGACCTTTGCCCCGGCCTCCGGGTCCTGCTCGATCACCTGGTTGGCCGGCTGGTCCGACGTCTGTCCGGCGGTCGTGACCTCGAACCCGGCCTGCTCCAGTGCGGCCTTGGCCTGGTCGACCGGCTGGCCGACGACGGTGGGCACGGTCACCTGCTCGGCGGGCGGCTCGTCGTCGCCGAAGTTCGACGCCAGCAGGAACAGCAGGCCGGCCAGCACCAGCAGCAGCAGGATCAGCGCGGCGAGGAACCACTTCGACCGCTTGGGCTGCTCGGGCCGGTAGTCCTGGTCGTACTCGTCGTAGCCGCCGTAGCCGTCGTCCTCGGGCTGCCAGGCGACCGGCCCGGCCACCAGCGCGGTCTGGTCGCCGTAGCCGGTCGGGGCCATCACGCCGGTGGCGCCGGGCTCCATCGGCGGCGCCAGCACCGGCTCGGCCATGATCCGGCTGCCGTCGAGGTAGCGGCGCAGGTCGGCCCGCAGGTCCTGGGCCGACGGGTAGCGGTTGGCCGGGTTCTTGGCCAGGCACTTGAGGGTGATCGCCTCGAGGGTCTCCGGCAGGGCCGGATCGATCCGCCGGGGCGGCACCGGGTTCTCCTGGACGTGCTTGTACGCGATCGCCACCGCGCTGTCGCCGGCGAACGGCGGCCGGCCGGTGATCATCTCGTACAGCACGACGCCCAGGCTGTAGAGGTCGCTGCGGGGGTCGACCTGGGCGCCACGGGCCTGCTCCGGCGAGAAGTAGGTGGCGGTGCCCATGACCGAGCCGGTCTTGGTCAGGTTCTGGTCGGACGAGTCGCTGATGGCCCGGGCGATGCCGAAGTCGGCCACCTTCACCCCGCCGTCGCGGGTGATGAGCACGTTGCCGGGCTTCACGTCGCGGTGGACGACCCGGTTGCGGTGGGCGAAGCCGAGCGCGGCGGCGATGTCGGCGGTGATCTCCGCCGCCCTGTCCGGGTGGAGCCGGCCCTCGTCCCGCAGGGTGTCGGCCAGTGTGTGCCCCTCGACGTACTCCATCACGATGAAGTAGGTGCCGTTGGCCTCGCCCCAGTCGAACACGCTGACGATGTTCGGGTGCTGGAGATTGGCGGCCGCCTGGGCCTCGCGGCGGAACCGCTCGACGAACCCGGCGTCGGTGGCGAGCGCGGGGAACAGCACCTTGACCGCCACCGGCCGGTCGAGGAGCTGGTCGCGCGCCAGGTAGACCTCGGCCATGCCGCCGCGCCCGAGCCGCCGGTGGAGCTCGTACCGCCCGTTGAAGATGACTTGGTTCTGCTGCGACATGCGCACCCCAGGTTACGAGATGGGGGTATGTCCCCCCGATTCGGCGGGGCCGAGCCCGCTCAGCCTCCACCCGTCTGGTCGTCCGAGGCCGCCGGTGCCGCCGGGGACAGGGCCTGCCGGAGGACGGCCGACGCGATCGGTGCCGCCACTCTGCCACCAGTCTGCTCGCTCGCGCCCTCCTGGCCCTCCACCAGCACCGCCACGGCGACATGAGGTGGCTCGCCGGGTGGGCCCGCGAACCCGATGATCCAGGCGTGCGACCGGGGCGGGTCGGTGCCGAGCTGCGCGGTGCCGGTCTTGCCGCCGACCTCGAAGTCGTCGAGGCCCTCGGCCAAACGCGAGGCGGTGCCGTCCGTGACGACCGAGATCATGCCCCGGCGCAGGGTCTCGGCCGTCCGCGGCGACATGGCGGCCGTCCACGCCTCGGCGTCGAACTCGTCGACCTTCTCGCCCTGGTCGTCGCGGACCTCCCGCATCACGTGCGGGGTCATGATCTCGCCGCCGTTGGCGACCGCCGCCGCCACCAGCGCCATCTGCAGCGGGGTGGCCTGCACGTCGTTCTGCCCGATCGACGCCTGGGCGAGGAACGGCGGGTTGTCGGCCACCGCCTCGTTCGGGAACACCGACCGGACGGCGCCCGGCAGGTCGAGCGGCACCTCCAGGTTGAACCCGAAGGCCTGGCTGATGTCGATCATGCCGTCGGCCGTCGCCTGCTCGACGCCCATCTGGGCGAAAGCGGTGTTGCACGACTCCTGGAGGATGGTGAGCAGCGTGCCGCCGCAGCTCCCGCCGCCGAAGTTGCCGATGGGCCGACCCTGGCCCGCGGCCTGGTAGGCGTCGCTCACCGGGTAGTCCGGCTGGTCCTCGGTGACCCCGCCGCGCTCGATCCCGGCGGTGGCAGTCACGATCTTGAACGTCGAGCCGGGGAACTCGCGCTCCTGGTAGGTGCGGGCCCGGGTCGGCCTCTCCGGGTCCTCGTTCAGCGCGGTCGACGCCGCCTTGGCCGCCGCCAGGTCGTGGGTGGCGATGAGGTTGGGGTCGTAGCTCGGCGTCGACCACAGGGCGAGGATCTCGCCGTTGCGGGGGTCGAGCGCCACCACCGACCCCGCCCGGTCGCCGAGCTCCTCGCGGGCGACCGACTGCACGTCGTTGCGGAGCGACAGGGTGACGTTGCCCACCCGCTCGCGGTCGACGAACAGGTCGCCCAGCTCCTGCAGGTCGAAGTCGATGGTCCGGCCGGCCAGCTCGTCGTTGTACTCCCTCTCCACCCCGGTGGAGCCGAGCTCGAACGCGTAGTAGCCGGTCACCGCGGCGAACAGGTCGGCGGTGGGGTAGGTCCGCTGGTAGACGAACCGGTCGTTCGACTCCACCGACTCGGCGACCACGACGCCGTCGGCGGTCTCGATCGTCCCCCGGGGGGCCGAGAAGTCGCGCTCGACCGCCCGGTTGTTCCCCGGCTTGTCCTGCAGGGCGTCGGCCTCGAAGACGGTGAGCCGGTTCACCTGCAGGAACAGCGCGGCGTAGCAGATCGCCAGGAACACACCAAGATTGCGAATCTGTTTGCTCATTGGCGCACCCTTCGGGATGCGCGCAATGAGCAATCGGCCCTTCGGGCCGAGAAACGCACTGTGCTGATGATTCGCTCGCTCCGCTCGCTCATGCCCCGACCTCGGTCGGCTGGAGGGCCGCGGCCCGGTCTGCGCCCTGGCGGGCGGTGTCGTCCGAGATGCGGAGCAGCAGGGCCAGTAGCACGTAGTTGGCCAGCAGCGACGAGCCGCCGTAGGAGATGAACGGCAGGGTCACGCCTGTGAGCGGCAGCAGCCGGATCACCCCGGCCACGATGATGAACGCCTGGAACCCGAGCAGGGTGGTGAGGCCGGTGGCGAGCAGCCGCTCGAAGTCGCTGGCCTCCTGGGCCACCCGCAGCCCGGCGCCGATCATCAACAGGAACCCGACGAGCACCGCGCCGCCGCCCAGCAGGCCGAGCTCCTCGCCGATGGCGGCGAAGATCATGTCGCTCTCGACCACCGGGATCTTGGTCGGGACGCCCAGGCCCAGGCCCCGGCCGGTCAGGCCGCCGTCGGCCATCGCGAACGCGGCCTGCACGACCTGGTAGCCCTTGTCCTTGTCCCACGGGTCGAGCCATACGTCGAACCGCTCGCGCACGTGGGCGAACGCGTTGAAGGCCAGGTAGCCGCCGGCGAGGAACAGGGTCACCCCTACGGCCAGGTACGACGCCCGCTCCGTCGCCACCCAGATCAGCACCAGGAACAGGGTGAAGAACAGCAGCGACGAGCCGAGGTCCTTCTCCATCACCATCACGACCAGGGCGACGCCCCAGGCGATGAGGACCGGCCCGAGGTGCTTGGGGTCGGGCAGCGAGAACGGCCCGAACGCGCGGTTGATCGCCAGCAGCTCGCGCTTCTCGACCAGGTAGCCGGCGAAGAAGACGGCGAGCGCGAGCTTGGCGAACTCGCCGGGCTGGAAGTTGACCGGGCCGAAGGACACCCAGATGCGGCTGCCGTTGATGGTCCGGCCGATGACCGGCAGCAGCGGCAGCAGCAGCAGCACCAGCCCGACGAACCCGGCGGTGTACCGGTAGCGCTCCAGCTTGCGGGCGTCCCGGACGATGATCAGGGTCACCACGAACGCGGCGACGCCCAGGATCATCCACACGGACTGCAGCCCGGCGAGGCCGTCGGGCTCCCGGCGGGCCTCGTCGATCCGGACGATGAAGACGTAGCCCAGCCCGTTGAGCAGCGACGCCAGCGGGAGCAGCATGCCGTCGGCCTGCGGCGCCAGGCGGCGGACGGCCAGGTGGGCGACCAGGGGGGCGCCCACGATGATGCCGAGGAACGGCCCGACCGAGGTGGGGATCGGGCTGTCGTCGGGCAGCGAGGCCAGCAGGTAGGCCCCGACGACGAACATGGTTCCGAGCACGAGCAGGCCGAGCTCGGTGGTGCGACGCGCCGAGCCGGCCATCATGGGCCCGTGGGCGCCGCCGGGACCGGTGGGGGCGGCGCGACCGTCGTCGCCGTCGTGGTCGGGGTGGTCGTCGTCGTCGTGGAGGTGGCCGCGTCCAGCTCGTCGGCCTGCTCGGTCACGTTGGCGACATAGCGGTGGGCGTCGGCGAGCGAGCTCTGCTCCTTGCCGGCGGCGATGTCGAGCCGGCGGGCGGCCGGCACCCGCTCGCGGGCGAGGTCGGTGACCTCGATCAGGTCGGGCTCGATCCACAGCAGGCCGCCGGGCCGCCCCTTGAAGATCGCCACCCGGTCGCCCTCGAACCCGACGAAGTAGGTCGAGGTCGCGTACCACTGGATCGTGGCCAGGGCCCCGCCGACCAGAGCGAGCAGCACGACCGTGAACAGCAGCACCCGCCAGGTCACGCGGCGCCGCCGCGGCCCGGCGGCGTGGCGGGCGCCCCGGCCGGTCGGCTCGTCGGCGACGACGTCGTCGTCGGCCAGGTCGGGCTCGGGCTCCGCCCGGCGGGGGACACGCCGGCGCCGGCGGGTCGCGGTGCCGTAGTCGTCGATGTCGGTGTAGGCGCCGCCGGGGGTGGGCACCGCGGCGGACTGCCGAGTCGGCTCGCCGTCGACGCCGAGCGCCGCCGACGCGGCCGCGGCCCGGCCCCCGTCGTCGACGACGTCCACGACCACCACGGTGATGTTGTCGCGGCCGCCGCCCTCCAGCGCCTGCCGGACCAGCTCCTCGGCGGCGTCGGCCGGGTCGGCCAGGCGACGCAGCACCGAGGCGATGGCCGGCTCCGGCACCTCGTTGAACAGGCCGTCCGAGCACAGCACGTAGCGGTCGCCGTGGCGGGGGTCGACGGTGAACGCGTCCACCGGCACGTCGTCGTACACGCCCAGCACCCGGGTCAGGATGTTGCGCTGCGGGTGGATGGCGGCCTCGTCGGGCGACAGGCTGCCCTCCCGGACGAGGTCGGCCACCAGGCTGTGGTCGGTGGTGAGCTGGTCGAGCTCGCCGCCCGACCACCGGTAGGCCCGGGAGTCGCCGACGTTGGCGATCGCCAGCAACTCGTCGGCCTGGTCGCCCTCCTCGTCGCCCACCACAGCCAGGGCGACCACGGTCGTGCCCATGCCCGTGAGCTCGGGGTCGCCGGCGCCGGCCCGGTGGACCGCCCGGTTGGCACGCTCGATGGCGTCGACCAGGCCGTCGACCGTGTGGTCGTCGAAGCTCCGGGCCAGCGTGTCGCAGGCGATCTCCGAGGCGACCTCGCCGCCCCGGTGCCCGCCCATGCCGTCGGCCACCGCCCACAGGCCGACGTCGTCGCGGGCGACGTACTGGTCCTGGTTGTTCGACCGGACCCGCCCGACGTCGGTCGCCCCACCCCACCGCAGCCGGGTGCGGCCGGTCCGGGCCGTCACTGCAGCTCCAGCACGGTGTTGCCGATCTGTAGGCGGTCGCGGCGCTTGATCACCATCGGGCCGGCGACCCGCCGGCGGTTCAGGTAGGTGCCGTTGGTCGACCCCAGGTCCTCGACGAACCAGTTGCCGTCCCGCTGGAACACGCGGGCGTGGACCTGGCTGGCATAGGCGTCGTCCAGCGGCACCTGGCAGCCCGCGGCCCGCCCGAGGGTGATCTCCTCGTCCAGCGGGTAGCTGCGGCCCCGGAGGCCCGCGGGCTCGAGCACCTTGAGGTGGGGGTGGTTCGACCGGACGGGGCGGGACTGTCGCCGGCTCCGCCCCTTCTGCTTGCCCGCCGGTGCGGGGACGACCCCGTCGGCCAGGCGCGGGGTGTTGACCTCCGTCCAGACGGCGCGCAGGACGCGCAGGAAGAAGAGGTACAGGAGTACCAGCAGGAAGAGCTTGAGAAGGTTGAGCAGCTGCTCGGGCACCGAGCCGGAGACTATCGGCAGCGGGGCGCCCCGCCCGACCGGGGCGTCAACTCGCCTCGAACCGCATGCGGGTGCTGCCGAAGGTCAGGTCGTCGCCGTCGGTGAGCATCCGCTGGTCGACCCGGACGCCGTTCACCTTCGAGCCGTTGGTCGACCCCAGGTCGATGAGCACGAAGCCGTCGCCCTGGGGGCGGATCTCGGCGTGGTTGCGGCTGACGTTGGGGTCGGCCAGCACGATGTTCGACTCGGGCCGGCGGCCGATGGTGATGACGTGCTCGGCCAGGGTGAACCGCTCGCCGGTGGGCAGCACCAGGCTGCCGGCGCCGGCGCCGCCGGGCCCTTCCCGGAACCGGGCCTCGACCTCGAACCACCCCGTGCCGAAGTTGTCGTCCACCACCAACTCGACCTGCACGGGGCCCATGAACCCGTAGCCCTCGTCGCGGGCGTGGGCCCGGGCGGCGTCGCACAGCTCGCGCCGGAGGGCGTCGCTGACCTCGCCGAACTCCTGGTAGTCGCCCGGGGACAGGTAGACGGTGAAGTGGTTGGCGGCCACCGGCGTGCCCCGGACGCCGATCGACACGTGGTCGTCCATCTCCCGGGCCAGGCGGCGGGCCAGTTCGACCGGCCGGATGCTGGACCGGAAGGCGCGCGCGAAGGCGCCCTCCACCATGCGTTCCAAGCGCCGTTCGAATCCACGGATGGCCACGACACGACAGAGTACCTGCGCTCCCGGTGGTTCAACCGTCGACGGTGCGGCCGGGCGTCGGCTCACGGCCGCCAAACGTGACCCCCGCCAGCGCGGCGGTCACGGCGTCGCGGTGGCGGGCACCGCCTGCCCGGGGCGTCGACAGGCGCCCGGGATCGATGATGGAGCGCCGCGGGGCCCGCGCTATCGTTGTCTCCTTGTCGCTCGGGCGAGTGGCGGAATTGGCAGACGCGCTGGCTTCAGGTGCCAGTGGCCGCAAGGTCGTGGGGGTTCAAGTCCCCCCTCGCCCACCACTCCTTGGGCTGCGACCCAGCAATCGGTGGTTCAAGCACAATTTGACGGGCCACCACCAAGCTACGAACACGACCCCCGTAGCTGCGCTCCCTCCACGATGACCGGCGTCGCGAAGGGACGCCTCGACGAGGTGGACGGCGAGCAGGCCCACGACGGCCGCCAACGCTGACATCGCGAACTCTGTTGCGGACGGGATGTTGGAGCGCGAGCTCCGGCGCGCGGCCACGAAACCAGGGCAGCCACTGGACCGACGAGCGTTCGTTCGCATGGTCGACCCTCTCCGGATGGCGACACCCACCTGCATCTGGCACATGACGCCTGTCACACGCAGTGTGGGCCAGTCCTCGACGTCCGCATCTCGCAAGGAAGTCCCATGGTTCGACGGTTCCCGATTCGAGCCAAGCTCGCCGTGGCACTCGCCGTGCCTCTTGCTGCGCTGGTAGTCGTCGCCGCGCTCGAAGCCCTCCTGATCTCGCGCGAGTCGCGCGAGGTTCGCGCGCAGAGCGAGCTGTCCAGATCGTCCATCGGGCCGACCAGCTTGCTGCGACAGATCCAGAACGAGCGCAACATCGCCATGATCTCGCTGCTCGGCGCCGTCGACATGATCGAGCTCCAGGTCGAGGACAACGGCGTGGCCCGACGCAACACCGATGACGCCGCCACCGAGTTCAAGTCACAGATCGAGCGGCGCGGCGGCACGGTCGAGCAGGCCTACGGCCCGGCGCTCGACGGGCTCGACGCGCTCGGCCCGCTGCGCAACGACGTCGACGACTTCCCCGGCACCCGCGATCTAAAGAACGTGGACTTCACCACGGAGATATTCAACCGCTACACGTCTCTGCTCGATGGCCTGTTCGACGCCAACACGTGGGTGGCCCTGGCCATCGACAATCCCGAGCTCCGTCGGGGGGCCGAGCTGATCGACGTGACCGCCCGCCAGTCCGACGTGCTCGCCAAGCTCGTCAAGGACCTCGTGGTCGCGGGGGCGGGCGGCGACGCCGACGGCCTCAACACGCCTCCCGAGATCGCCGGCATCGCCGCGCTGCGAGGCGAGCTGGCGGCCAACGAGCAGGCCATCGCCGTCAATGCGATCGGCAGCTACCGACCGCTCGTCGACGACCTCTTCGCCAACGAGCCCGTTGAGCAGTTCCCGAAGGTCGTCGACGCGGCCCTGCAGACCGGAACGGTCTCCGTCCCCGAGGTGCTGCGCACCGTCACGGGCGACGACATCGCGAAGTTCGGGTACATCGTGTTCCGGAACGAGGTGTCCGACGAGATCACGCGCAAGGCTGCGGCGTTCACTGCGGCTGCCGAGAGAAGAGAGCGCGTCTACCTGGGGTTCGCAGGGTTGGCGATCCTTCTCGCTGCGGTGGTCACCGTGATCGTGTCGCGATCGATCACCCGCCCGCTGCGGGCCCTCACCCGCCAGGCCACCGACGTGGCCGGTCACCGCCTGCCGGAGGCGGTGAGCCAGATCCTGAACACGCCCCTCGGCGACGACGTCACGCTCCCCAACGTGGAGGGGGTCGCGGTGAAGAGCCGCGACGAGGTCGCCGACGTCGCGGACGCCCTCACAACCGTGCAGGACTCCGCCCTGGACCTCGCGATCGAACAGGCCGTTCTGCGTCGGAACATCGCGGACAGCTTTGTGAACCTGGGCCGGCGCAACCAGGCGCTGCTCGGTCGGCAGCTCGACTTCATCACCGAGCTGGAGCACCGCGAGACCGAGCCCGATCCGCTCGCCGACCTGTTCCGACTCGACCACCTGGCCACCCGGATGCGGCGCAACGCCGAGAGCCTGCTCGTGCTGGCCGGCATCGACCAGCCCCGGACCTGGTCGGCCCCCGTGCAGGTCACCGAGGCCATTCGAGCTGCGCTCGGCGAGGTCGAGGACTACCAGCGCGTCGTCGTGCGCGCCATGGAGCCTGCCATGATCTCGGGCTCGGCCGCCGCCGACCTCGCGCACCTGCTCGCCGAGCTCATCGAGAACGCCCTGGAGTTCTCGCCGCCCGACGAGCTCGTCGAGATCCGCGGTGGGCCTCAACGGACCGGCTACACGCTGGTCGTGATCGATCAAGGGCTCGGCATGCCCCAGGGCGAGCTGGACCGGGCCAACCGGCGGCTGGCCGGCGCGGAGGAGTTCACGATCGCCCCGTCCAAGTACCTGGGCCACTACGTCGCCGGCACGCTCGCCGCCCGCCATGGCATCACCGTCACGCTCCAGTCACGCGACCACGGGACCACCGCCACCGTCAGCCTGCCTCCCAGCCTCCTCGCGGCGGACACGAGGGCCACCGGCGATCGCCAGGGCCGCTCTCGGCCTCGCAGCCTGACGGCGCGCCCGACCGAGGCCACGCGTCCCGTCGCAGCGGTCGGTGACGGATGACGTCCCGGCCCCGCTCGACGCGCCGCGCCCGGTTGACCGGAGGCAGCAGGCCGTTCGACGGCGATAGGGGCGACGACGTCATCGGGGCGCGTCGCCGTCACATCCGGCGTATGGTCGTCGCCGACTGCCTTGCACTGGAACGCCGTCTGGGCCGCCGTCGCATGCCGCGACCGGGCTGACCCCAGCGCCGGCCCGAGGCCAGGGCGCTACGGTCGGCGGGGCCGGTGGTCACGACGAGGCGCTCGGCAGCCACGCCGAAGGCGTCAACTCCCGGCGGGCAGCTCCACGGCGTAGCGGGCGAGCACGAGCCCGGAGTCGTCCCAGGTCCGGGTGCCGAGCAGGCGGAGCGTCCCCGGCGGGCGCCGCTCGAAGGCCGGGGTGCCCTTGCCCAGCACGCCCGCGCCGATCATGAGGTGCAGCTCGTCGACCAGGCCGTGGTCGAGCAGGTCGTTCCAGAGGACGTGGCTGCCGAACATCAGGATGTCGCGCCCCGGGCCATTCTTGAGCGCCCGGATCTCGTCGTGGGCGTCGGCCCGGCGGACGATGCGCGAGTTCGCCCAGGCGGCCGCCCGGTCCGGGGTCAGGGTGTCCGACACGACGACCTTCTCGATGGCGGTGTTGAGCCGGGAGATCTCCCGCTCCACGGGCTGGGCGTCGGGATCGTCGGCGACCGGCGGCCAGTAACCGGCGAAGCCCTCGAACGACCGGCGGCCGAGGAGCAGCGTGTCGGCGGCCCGCAGCCGTTCGGCGTTGTACTCGTTGAACCCGTTGTCGAAGGGCAGAGCCATGACGTCACCGCCCGGTCCCTCGTAGTAGCCGTCCAGCGAGACGATGTTGCAGACGATCAGCTTGCGCATCTCCGAGTCCTTTCCGGCCGCACCGCCTTGGCGCGTCCATACCCGTTCAGAGACGCGGCGCGGCGCGAACTCATCGCGGGGGTCACCACATCGCCGCGGCCGCCAGGTCGCGGACGATCGCGGCCGCGGCGTTGGCGCCGGCGGCGACCGCGTTGGCGACCGAGGGCAACGACCCGCTCAGGTCGCCAGCGGCGGCGAGGCCGGGCACCTCGGTCAGCTGCATCGGGTCGACGACCACCGCGTCCGCGGCGACCGGGCCCGGCTCGGCCGCCGCCGCGCCGAGCTGGGCGGCCAGGTCCGACCGCTGGTGAAGGACCGCCGCCACCAGCAGCCCGCCGCACGGGCGCTCGCCGCCGTCGGCGAACGCGACGGCGGTCAGCGTGCCGTCCGGGCCGCGGAGCCCGGTGACCGGGCGCTCCTCCACCGTGACCCCCGCCGCCCGTAGCTGCTCGGCCTCCGCCGCGTCGAGCCCCGCCTGCCCGTCGGTGAACAGGGTGACGTCGTCCGACCACATCCGCAGCAGGACGGCGCGGTGGACGGCGGAGGCACCCCGGTCGAGCACGCCCAGCGGCCGGTCGCGCACCTCCCAGCCGTGGCAGAACGGGCAGTGGAACACCGACCGGCCCCACCGCTCGGCGATGCCGGGCACGTCCGGGGCGCGGTAGTCCATCCCGGTGGCGAGCAGCACCCGCCGGCCCGCCACGCGGGAGCCGTCGGCCAGGTCGAGCACGAAGCCCCCGTCGCCCCGCCCCCCGCCGACCACGTCGCCGGCGCGCAGCTCGACGGTCGGGTAGCGGGCGATTTCGGCGCGCCCGGTGGCGTAGAAGTCGGCCGGCGGGCGGCCGTCGTTGCCCAGCAGGCCGCCGATGCCCTGGGCGGGGAGGTTGCTCTGGTGGCCGGCGTCGACGACGAGCGTCCGCCGGCGGGCGCGCCCGAGCACGAGCGCCGCGCTGAGCCCCGCGGCGCCGGCGCCGACGACGATGCAGTCCCACGGTTCGTCCATGGCCCGAGCGTGACGGCGGCAGCAACGGATGCCAACCTGTCTTGCCATGCAGGCAAACCCGGCGGGCCCGCCCGCCGACGGGATCGACGCCCGCGTCCGCCGGCGACTCCGGCAGCTTCGGACCGAGCAGGGGCTGACGCTCCAGCAGGTGGCCGAGCGGGCGAGCATCGACGTCTCGACGCTCAGCCGCCTGGAGAGCGGGAAGCGGCGTCTCGCCCTCGACCACCTCCCGGGCCTCGCGGCCGCCCTCGGCGTCAGCACCGACGTGCTGCTCGGCCCGCCGCCCTCGGCCGACCCCCGAGTCCGGGGCCGGCCCCGCAGTCGCGAGGGCCTCACGATGTGGCCGCTCAGTCGGCACGGGTCGACCGGCCTCCGGGCCTACAAGGTGGACGTCAGCCCGGAGCGGCGCGCCCCGCCCGCCACCCTCCCCGTCCACGAGGGATACGACTGGCTCTACGTCCTCTCCGGGCGGCTGCGGCTGGTGCTCGGGGACGACGACCTGGCGATCGAGCCGGGGGAGGCGGTCGAGTTCTCGACCTGGACCCCCCACTGGTTCGGCGCGGTCGCCGGGCCGGTGGAGCTGCTCGCCATCTTCGGGGCCCAGGGCGAGCGGGTCCACACCCGGACCGGGCGGTGAGGGTCGGCGCCCGAGATGAGCCGGAATGTCGTCAATGTGACGTAGGCGCCCGGGCTCAGCCCAGGCACGCCTCCCGGACCTCGGTCAGCGCCGCCAGCGCCGACCCCTCGGCCACGACGTCGACCCGCACCGCCGCGCCGTCGCCGAGCGCGACCCAGGCGGCGAAGATGAACGTCCGCTTGTACTCGATCAGGGCGTGCGGGTCGCAGCGCGATGCGCTGACCGTGATCGTCGGGGCGGCGGCCGGCCGGCTGTCGTCCACCGCGGCCAGCGGGCCGTCCGCCGGCGGGGGGTCGACGGTGAAGATGACGTTGCCCCGGACCTCCTCGACCGTCGCCTCGGCGCCGGCGTGCCGCCGCACGACCTCGAACGGGCCCGCCGCGGTCCGGTCGGCGGTCCGGGCCCAGCCGTCTCGCAGCCGCAGCTCGACGGCATCGCTGACCGCGGCGACCGCGCACTCCCGGTCGTGGATCGACGCGAGGGTCCCGGCGGGCTCCTCCTCGACCGCGACCCGCACCTCCCGGCGGCCCGCCCTGGCGACGACCTCGGTGGGCCGGTCGACGGGGTCGTCGCACACCGCCGGTCCGAACGGGATCGGGACCGTGACCGGCGCCTCGTCCAGCCGCAGGGCGGTCCCGCGGGCCTCGGCCGGCAACGGCGCGAACAGGGGCGAGTCGAGCCGCACCGCGTCGACGGCGACGCCGCCGCCGGACGACAGGTCGAGGGCGAGCGCGCGGATCGGCTCGAACAGCGACGACCGCCGCAGCGTCGCCCGCACCTCCGCCGGCTCGGCGGCCTCGCGTTCCATCCGGTCGGGGGTCGTCCCGCGGTCGTCGGGCACCGTGAGCACGAGCAGGGCGGTGACCGCGACGGCGGCAAGGACGACCACGGCGGGGCGCATCGCCCGGCGAGCGTACCCCGTGCCTGAAACTGCCGGCGGACCGCGCTCGTGCCGTCCGGGCTCGACGCCAGCATCCCCCGGCTCAGACCTCGACCTCGAGCGGCTGGCCCGGCGTCGCCCAGCGGACGCTCCGCCGCACGGCGGCCGGCGCCCGGGCCAGCTCTCGCTCGATGCCGTCCCGGCCCTCCCGGAAGTGCGACCAACCCTCGTAGTGGACCGGGACCACCGTCCGGGGCGCCAGCCGTGCGCACAGCTCGATGCCGTCCCGGGCCCGCATCGTGTAATGGACGGGGCCGGTCACCGGGAACCGGACGCCGCCCAGGTGGAGCAGCACGGTGCCGACGTCCACCCGGTCGGCGACCCCGAGGACGCCGTGGTACAGCACCGTGTCGCCCGACACCCACAGGGCCCCGTGGGCCTGGCCGTCCCACCGCAGCGCGAACCCCACGACCTCGCCCACGATCGGCCGGCTCCCGGCGGGTCCGTGGCGGCAGGGCGTGGCCGTGACCTCGATCGTCGGCCGCCCGTGGGTCGACAGGCGGGTCGTGGCCCACGGCGCCAGGCCCTGCAGCCCGCTCGTGCGGGGCGCGCGGCCGCCGGCACCGTCCGCCAGCCGCCGGGCGCCGGGCACCGTGGTCACCACCACCGACGCGGAGGCCAGCAGCCGCCGCCCGGCGTCGTCGAGGTTGTCGGCGTGGTGGTCGTGGGTGAGCAGCACCGCGTCGACCGGGCCGACGTCGGCGGCGGCCAGCGCGGGCCCGGCGACCTTGCGGGACGCGGCGCCCCAGCCGAAGCGGTAGCGCCGACCCGGCGGGTCGAAGGTCGGGTCGGTGAGCAGCCGCCAGCCATCCACCTCGACGAGCACGGTCGGCCCGCCGACGTGGGTCAGGCGGACCTCGGTCATGCCGTGCGGGCGTGCTCGGCGGCCCACGCGAGGGCGTCGTCGGCCACCTGCTCCCACCCGGCCTGGGCAGGCATCAGGTGGGCCATGCCCTCGTACTCCTTGACCTCGGTCAGCGTGTCCGACTTGTAGTGCTTGGCGTTCGACCGCTGGACCTTCGGCGGCATGAGGTGGTCCTCCGAGCCGGCCATGAACAGCAGCGGCGCCCGCTTGTCGTTGTGGTAGTCGACCCAGGTCTCCTGGTGGCCGGGCTGGACGTTGGCCAGGACGCTGCCCCACAGGATCCTGCCCGAGGCGGGGATGTGGTAGCGCTCGTAGAGGGCCAGCGACTCCTCCTCGGTGAACGTGTTGGTGAAGGCGTAGCGCCACTGCTCGGGGGTGAACCCGACGGCCTTGTGCCGGTTGGCCGGGTTCTTCAGCACCGGGAACGTCGACCGCACCTGCGACCACGGGGCGACGAGCACCCCCTCGGTGGGGGCCGAGTTGATGGCGACGCCGCAGGCGCCGAAGCCGTGGTCGAGCAGGATCTGGGTGAACGCCCCGCCGGCCGAGTGGCCCATGATGATGGGCGGGGCATCGAGCCCGCCGACGACCGCCTCGAGGTGCTCGACGATGGCGGGGACGGTGAGGGCCTCGACGGCCGACGGATCGGCCCGCAGGGCCTCCACCTCCACCTCGAACCCCGGGTAGGCGGGGGTGAGGACGCGGTAGCCGCGGGCCTCGTAGCGGGTCTTCCAGTGCTCCCAGCTCCGGGGGGTCACCCAGAAGCCGTGGACGAGGACGATCGTGTCGGGGGTCATGGTCGGACGGTACGGCCCGCCGCCGTCGCCGTCATCAGTCACGTGACCGACTTCTCGCCCGTCGGGCCGTGGCATGGGAGGATGCCTCCCGTGGGCGGTGCAGGTCCCCTCCGAGCCAGGCGTTCCGCTCGATCTCGTAGAGGAGCGCGGTGAGCGGCCCCCGGCGGTCGGTGCCGGGCACCTCGACCTCGCGCTGCAGGGTGAGGCCCAGCCGCTCCGCCACCGCGACCGAGGCACGGTTGCCGGCCTGGGGGAGCGAGCACACCCGCTCCAGGCGGAGCGTCCCGAACCCCTCGTCGAGGGCGGCCCGGGCGCCCTCGGTCGCGTAGCCGCGGCCCCAGGCCGCGGGGGCGAGGCGCCACCCGACCTCGACGGCCGGGAGGATCTCGGGCAGGAACGTGGGCACCGACAGACCGACATACCCGATGATCCTCCCGTCGTCGAGGGTGCGGGCGACCCAGCAGCCGAACCCGGCGACCTCCCACCCGCTGACCTGGCGGTCGAGGAAGTCGGCGGTCTCTCGGGCCGTGAACCCGCGGCCGTAGGGGTACTGCCACACCTCAGGCTGGGCGAACAGGGCCGTCAGCTCGTCGAGGTCGCCACGGTCGAAGTGGCGCAGGTCGAGCCGCTCGGTCCGCACGTCGGGCAGGGGCGCGGCGATCGGTGGCACCGGGGAGAGGCGAGCCATGGTGACCATCATGACCGCGCGGGGTGGTCGCGGGTCGAACGGACGCCGTGACTCCCGCCGCGCCGGGGCAGACTGGCGGGCATGGCCCACCTGGTGACCGCCGTCGTCAAGCCCCACAAGCTGGAAGACGTGAAGGAGGCGCTGCGCGGCGCGGGCGTCCACGGCCTGTCGGTCACCGAGATGCAGGGCTACGGCCGCCAGGGCGGCAAGACGGAGACGTTCCGCGGCGCCGAGTACACGATCGAGTTCGTGCCCAAGGTGCGGATCGAGGTCATCGTCCCGTCGCAGGACGCCGACAAGGTGGTCGACGTCATCGCCGCCGCGGCCCGCACCGGCAAGATCGGCGACGGCAAGATCTGGGCGTTCCCCCTCGACTCGGTCACCCGGGTGCGGACGGGGGAGAAGGGCGACGACGCGATCTGAGGTCCGGGTGGCCGAGGTCCGGGTGGCGGGCCACCCGCTCGCCCAGCTCGTCGACGAAACGGACGATGTCGCCGACGTCGGCCGCCCGCCGCGGCGGGAGGGGTATCAGCCGGGTGACGCCGAGGCCGGCATAGGCGGCCACGGTGGCGTCGTCGAGGTCGATCCGGGGGTCGGGCGTGACCGACACCTCGAGCGGACCGAGCTCCGGCGGGCGCGGGTGCTCGTCCTGCGCCCGGCGCAGCGCGTCGAGGCAGTCGGCGGTGGCGTCGACCCCGAGGGCGAAGCCGTACCACCCGTGCCCCCGGGTCACGGCCCGCTCGTAGGCCCGGGGAGAGTGGCCGCCGACGTGCAGCGGCGGGCCCGGCTGGCGGAGCGGGCGGGGCTCGGCCCGCACGCCGGTGAACCGGGTGTAGGGGCCGTCGTGAGCGGCCGGCGCCGAGGTCCAGACGGCTTCGAGGGCGTCGAGGTGGTCGTCGAGCCGATCGCCCCGGCCGGCCATCGGTACGCCCAGGGCCTCGAACTCGGGAGCGAGATAGCCGGCGCCGACGCCGAACAGGAACCGCCCGCCGCTCACCCGGTCGAGCGAGGCGACGTGCTTGGCCAGCATCAGCGGCGGGTGGAGGGGCACGACGATCACCCCGGTGGCGACGAGCAGCGTCGTGGTGTGGGCGGCGACGTTGGCCAGGGCCACGAACGGGTCGAGCATCGGCGTCTCGGGCCGGGCGGGCGAGGTCGGCGTGCGGGGATCGGGTAGGACGTAGTGCTCGCCGGCCCAGACGCTCTCCCAGCCGGCCGCCTCCGCCGCCCGGGCCACGGTGACGGCTGCTGCGGGGTCGGTGCCGAGCAGGTTCATGTTGATGCCGAACAGTCCGAGGTCCATGCCCCCCGACGCTACGGACCCGTCGGCGGGCCGGCGACACGGGTGAGGGTGGCGGGCGTGGCATGGTGGGGTGATGCTGGCGATCGGCGGGGCGGGACCGGGAGGGACGAGAGCGGGCGGGCGCCTGCGCGGCCCCGCCCGGTGGCTCGCGGTCCACGCCGCGGTCGTCGGCGTCGGCTGGCTGCCCGTCCTCCTGGCCTTCGCCCTCAACCCCGCCCTGCAGCGGGCCGCCGGGGCCCTGCCCGACGCCGTGCTGGGTCCGCTCCTGCTGGTGGCGACGCTGTTCGCGGTGCCCCTCGTGTGGCCGCTGCTGGTGGCCGTCGGCTGGTACGAGGCCGGCCTCGCCGCGGGCGTGGCCGCCGGCGAGCGCCGGGCGCTGGTCCGGGCGGTCCAGGTCTCCCGCCTGACCGCGGGCGCCCTCGCCTCGGTGGCGGCGGTGGCCGCCGCGGTGGCGCTGGTCACGCTCGGCCGGGGCGCCGGGCACGGGCTGCTGGCCTGGGCCTGGGTCGGCCCGGCGGTGCTGTGCGGCGCCCAGGTCGCCCTGGTCCGGGCGCTGGAGCGGCAGGCGGGGTCGCGTCGGGGCTGAGCGTCTCGCTCACCCGGGCGGGTATGGCCTGCAAGGTCCTTGCGGCGGCGCCGCCGCCCTGGTGGGGTGGGGGCGTGTCCGAGATCGAGCGGAAGTTCCGGGTCGTCCGGGTGCCCGACGGGCTCGGGGACGGGGTGCCGCTGCGGCAGGCCTACGTCGCGGTCGACGGCGGCGTCGAGGTCCGGGTCCGCAGCGACGGCGACGACCAGGTCCTCACCGTGAAGGGCGGCTCCGGCCTCGAGCGGACCGAGGTCGAGGTCGGGATCGACGCCGACGCCTTCGCTGAGCTCTGGGCGCTGGCCGGCGACCGTCACCTGGAGAAGACCCGCCACCGGGTCGAAGTCGACGGCGGCACGGCCGAGCTCGACCTGTACGGCGGCGATCTGGACGGGCTGGCCGTGGTCGAGGTCGAGTTCCCGACGCGGGAGGAGGCCGACCGCTTCACCCCGCCCGACTGGTTCGGCGACGAGCTGACCGGCCGCCCCGGCTGGTCGAACGCCGAGCTGGCCCGCGACGGCGCGCCCTGACGGCGCAGCCGTCGAGCCTCAGTCGGCGGCTCGCTGCTCCTGCCGGAGCGACCGGAACAGCAGGTACGCCCGGACGACGGCGGTGACGGCGATGGCGAACATGACCGCCTTGCCGGCGGGCGAGTCGATGACGGCGATCATCACCAGAGCGACCACCACGACGACGGTGATCAACGCCAGGCCGACGCGGACCTTGGTGACGCTCGTCTCCTCTGCCATGGCGGCAGAGTGTTGCACCCCGGCAGGCCTGGCCCGCAACCGGTCAGGTGGTCGTCAGAAACGCGCGCGACTACTGGACAGCGGTGTTCAGAAAGCGGACAGCACATCGAACACGGGGGTTCATCATCGGGCAATGGACGCGTGACAGATCGTCCATACGTTCACCATCGGGTCAGACAAAGGCGTCGGGCCTCCTTCTCGGGACGTACGAAAGGAACGCGTACCCATGTCCTTTGGCCCTCGTCGTGATGCGAGAGCCGGCATGTCGTTCGGGCGGAAAGTGGGGGCCGGGCTCGCCGTCGCCGGCGCCGTCCTCCTCGCCACACCAGCGATAGCCGGCGCGCAGGACGCCGATCCCGCCGAGGCGGTCACCACCCTCGGCCAGCAGACCAACCTGCTGTGGATCGTCATCGGCGCCGTCCTCGTCATCTTCATGCAGGCGGGCTTCGCCCTGGTAGAGACCGGCTTCTGCCGGGCCAAGCACGCCGCGCACGTCGTGTCGACCAACTTCGCCATCTTCGGGCTCGGCTTCGTCGGCTACTTCCTGCTCGGCTACGGCTTGATGTTCGGCGGGTTCAGCTACGTCCTGCCGGGCTACGACTTCGGCTACACGGCGCCGGTCGGCGACGCGCTCATCGGGAGCGGCAACTGGGTCTTCCTGTGGCAGGGCGGGTTCGCCCTCTCCGGGGACGCCATCCAGACCGCCGGCGGTGCCGCGGTGATCGGCTTCTTCCTCTACATGGTGGCCTTCATGGACACCACCGCCACCATCCCCACCGGGGCCATGGCCGAGCGGTGGAAGTGGAAGGCGTTCGTCGGCTGGGGCCTGTTCTGCGGCGCCATCTTCTACCCGATCTTCGGCGCCTGGACCTGGGGCGGCGGCTGGCTCGCCAAGACCTGGGACACGATGGGCCTCGGCGCCGGCTACGTCGACTTCGCCGGCTCCGGCGTCGTCCACGCCATGGGCGGCGTCGCCGGCCTGGCGGGCGCGCTGGTCCTCGGCCCCCGCATCGGCAAGTACAACTCCGACGGTTCGCCCAACACGCTGCCCGGCCACCACGTGCCGATGGCCATGCTGGGCTGCTTCATCCTGTTGTTCGGCTGGTTCGGCTTCAACGCCGCATCGACCTTCGCCGCGACCGACGTGCAGTTCGCGGTCGTGGCCGCCAACACCGCCATCGCCGCCGCCTTCGGCGCCACCGTGGCGATGTTCACCATGATGTGGAAGACCGGCAAGCCCGACCCGGGCATGATGGTCAACGGCATGCTGGCGGGACTCGTGGCCATCACCGCGCCCTGCGCCTTCACCAGCCCCGCCTGGTCGGCCGTCATCGGCAGCATCGCCGGCGTGATCGTCATCTACGCCGCAGAGTTCATCGAGCGGGTCCTCAAGGTCGACGACCCGGTGGGCGCCATCGCCGTCCACGGCGTCTGCGGCATCTGGGGCGTGCTCTCGGTCGGCATCTTCGCCAACGGCAGCTACGGCGGCGGCTGGAACGGCTCCGACGTCACCGCCGTCGAGGGCGTGGTGGCGGGCGAGTTCGAGCAGCTCGGCGCACAGGCGCTGGGTGCCCTCGTGCTGTGCACGGTGATGTTCGGGATCGTCTTCGCCTTCTTCAAGATCCAGAACGCGATCATGAAGGGCGGCATCCGGTCCGAGCAGGCCGACGAGCTCGCCGGCCTCGACCTGCCCGAGATGGGCGCCCTGGCGTACCCCGACTTCCAGCAGATCGAGGTCATCGCCGTCGACACGGGCGGCATCAGCCCCACCAACGAGGAGCCCTCGAAGGAGCCGGTCTGACCGCCCGGTCACACTGAGTCACATCCGTTGACGACACCGGGCGGGCACGGACCCACCGTGCCCGCCCGGTGCGCGTCCCGACCCACCCCCTGAGCGGACGGACATGGACGTCGCAGAGGTCCTGCGCAACATCCTCGTGGTGCTGATCGCCGCCAAGGTGGCGGCCGAGGTCGCCGAACGGATCGGCGTCCCCGCCGTCGTCGGCGAGATCGTCGCCGGCATCCTCGTCGGCCCGTCGGTGCTGGGCTGGGTCGGCCACGGCGACGAGGTGCTCCACGTCCTCGGGGAGATCGGGGTCATCCTCCTCCTGCTCGACGTCGGCCTCGAGATGGACCTGGTCGAGCTCGGCCGGGTGGGGCGGGCCTCGTTCCTGGTCGCGGTGGTCGGCGTGGTGACGCCGCTGGTCCTCGGCCTCGGGGCCATGGAGGCGTTCGTCGCCGACGACTTCAACACCTCCCTGTTCGTCGGCGCCGCGCTCACCGCCACGAGCGTCGGCATCACCGCCCGGGTGTTCAGCGACCTCCGGGCCATGGCCACCACCGAGGCCCGCGTCGTGTTGGGCGCGGCCGTCGCCGACGACGTCATGGGCCTGGTCGTGCTCACCGTCGTCGTCCGGCTGGTCACCGAGGGCTCGGTGTCGCTCGTGTCGGTGGCCGGCATCATCGCCGGGGCCGTCGCCTTCCTTGTCGCCGGCGTCTTCGTCGGCATGCGGGTGGCGCCGCCCCTGTTCCGGGCGGTCGCCCGGTTGTCCCGGTCGAGCGGGACGCTGGTCGCGCTGGCCCTCGCCTTCACCCTGGCCTTCGCCGAGCTCGCCGACGTGGCGAAGCTCGCCCCCATCGTCGGCGCCTTCGTCGCGGGCATCGCACTCAACCGCAGCGACCAGGCCGACCGCATCCGGCGCGAGCTCACCCCGGTGGGCCACCTGTTCATCCCCGTCTTCTTCCTCCAGATCGGCATCGACGCCGACATCGCCGCGTTCGGCCGCGTCGACGTGCTGCGCGACGCCGCCATCCTCCTGGCCGTGGCCGTGGTGGGGAAGCTCGTCTCCCCGCTCGGGGCCATCGGCACCCCGGGGGACAAGCCGCTCATCGGGCTCGGCATGCTGCCGCGGGGCGAGGTCGGCCTCATCTTCGCGACCATCGGCCTCCAGACCGGCGTGCTGGGCGACGAGCTGTACGCCGCGCTCCTGCTGGTCGTGCTCGTGACCACCCTGGCGACGCCGCAGCTGCTCAAGGTCCGCTACGCGGGGCTGTCCCGGGGGACGACTCGCACCGGGCCGCCCCCCGACGTGCCCGTGCCCGAGGGCGGCTGGCTCGAGGTGTCCGGCGACGAGGTCCGGCTGTCGGCCACGCCGCCCGACGCCGCGGCTCTGCCCGTCGCGCTCGCTGCCGCCGTCGCCGTGGGGCGCAACCGGCCGGGCGGCGACGTGCTCGACTGGCTGGCGTGCCTGCCCGACACGCCACTGGCCTGGGACGCCGCCACCCGCAACCAGCTCCTCGACGTCGTCGAGCGGGGCAACGCGCGGGGCTGGCGCTTCCTCGAGACCACCGGCGTGCTCGATCGCAGCCTGCCCGAGCTGGCCGAGGCGCTTCGCAGGCGGCACGACGAGCCGTTCACCATCGACCCGCTGCAGGCGTACCGGTTCCCGGCGATGGAGCGGCTGCGCCGGCTCGACGCCGACGACCCGCTGGCGCTGGAGATCCGGGCGCTGGACGACGTCGACCGCCTGTTCCTGGCGGCGCTGCTGGCCGACGCGTTCGACGAGATGGCCGACGCGGTCGCCCGTTCCCGGTCGCTGCTCGACCGCATCGGCGTCGACCCGGACGACCGTGCCGAGGTCGTCGCGGCGGTGGCCGACCGCGATCTGCTGTGGTCGGCGGCCCGCCAGCCCGGCGCGCTCGGCGAGGAGAAGGTGCTCCAGCTCGCCACTCACCTCGAGACCCCCGAGCGGGCCCGCCTGCTGTACACGTTGAGCGCTCTCCGCAGCGACGGCCACGAGGCGTGGGAGGAGGCCCGGCTCCGGTCGCTGCACGAGCTCGTCCAGGCGGTGCTCGATCGGCCGGAGCTGACCGGTCCCGACGCCCGGGGCCTGGTCGACATCCGCCGGCTCGAGGCCACGGCCCTGGTCGACGGCCAGGCGCCGCTCGTCGAGCGGATCGCCCACGCCCCCCAGTCCTACGTGCTCCGCCAGCCGCCCGACGCCATCGCCCGCCACGCCCAGCTCATCACCCCGATGCCCGGTCGGCACGAGGCCCGGGTCCGGACCGGGCGGGCCGGGGACCAGCGCTGGTGGGTCGAGATCGGCGCCCGCGACCGCCGGGCCCTGCTGGCGACGGTCACCGCGGCGCTGGGCGCGGCCGGCCTCGACGTCGCCGACGCGGTGGTCGTGACCTGGGACGACGGCGCGGCGGTCGAGGCGTTCACCGTCCACGGCGACGGCTGGCCCGACGGGGAGGTGCTGGCGGCGGCCATCGAGGCGGGGTTCGGTGCCGTGCCGACCGCGGCGCCGCTGCCCGATGCCGAGGTCGTCTTCGACAACGTGTCGTCGCCGTGGCACACCGTGGCCGAGGTCCGCTCGGTCGACCGGCCCGCGCTGCTGCACGACGTCACCGCCGTGTTCGACGCAGCCGGCGCGTCGGTGCTGGCCGCGTCGCTGACCGCGGGTGACGACCTGGTCGTCGACCGCTTCGAGCTGACCGACCGGGACGGCGCCAAGCTCGGCCCGGCCCACGAGGCCGCCATCCGCCGCCTCCTCCGCGACGGCGTCGCCCCACCCCGCCGCCGCTTCGGCCGCCGGGCCGGCTTGGCGAGGCGATAGGGGCCGTTCTTCGGTTCTCGAGGTCACAGGGGTCGGGGGCCGACAGCTATCGCCTCGGGTTCGGCGAATCGGCCGCTATCGCCTCAGGGGCTGATGCGGTTGCCGAGCCAGGCGAGCGCCTGCGGGTAGCGGTAGTCGATGCCGGCGTGGCCGGCGGGGAACAGCTCGAACCGCATCCGCTCGCCCGGCAGCCCGGCGGCCAACAGCGCGTCGCGGAACGCGGTGGCGCCGAGGTCGAGGTACCACTCGTCCCGGGTGCCGGCGTCGATCCACACCGCCCGCAGCCCCCGGGCGGCCTCGGGGCGGGCGGCGGCGAGGCGGACGGGGTCGAGGGCCAGCCAGCGGTCCCACACCTCGGGGACGAGGGCGCCGCTGGTAGGCGAGAACGGCAGCCGGACCGTGCCATCGTCGGCGGCCGAGTAGCAGGCGGCGTAGGCCCATGTCTCGATCAGCTCGCCGTCGCCCTCCCGGCTCATCGGCACCCGGCCCCGCAGGTCGACCCAGAATCGCTCGTAGCTGCCCTGGTAGTCGTCCCGCAGCGCCCGCACCACCTTGGGGAAGCTCTCGCCGTAGCACAGCTCGAACAGGGCGTCGCCGGCGTGGGTGGCGAGGGCGCCGAACAGGTCGGGCCGCCACAGCGCGGTCACCATCGCGCCGTAGCCGCCGCTCGACTTGCCGGTCACGGCCCGGTGGTCGGGCCCGGGCAACGTCCGGTAGCGGGCGTCGACCCACGGCACGACCTCGTCGCACAGGTAGGTGTGGTAGCGGCCGGTGCCGGGGGAGTCGACGAACTGGCTGCCGCCGAGGGCGGTCCAGGCGTCGACGTACACGACGATCAGCGGCGGGCAGGTGCCGGCTGCGATGGCGGCGTCGGCGGTCTCCGGGAACGGCTGGCGGAACGGTGTGCGGTTGCGCCACATGGCCAGATGACCGGTGAACCCCTGCAGCACGTAGACGCTGGGGTACCGCCGCTCGGGCTCGTCGTCGTAGCCGGGCGGCACGTACACCCACAGCGGCCGGGTGGCGGGGTCGCCGAGCGGGTTGCCGCCCAGCGCGGCGCTGGTGATCGTGTGCTCGTCGATCCGGCCCGCGAGCGGCGCCGACCACGGCAGCCCGACGGCCGCGAGCGGTCGCGTCTCGCCGTCCATGGCGCCGGACTGTAGAGCGGGCCGCCGGGCGGGATGCACGCGTGCCGCAGCGGGTACGGAGAGGGGTGACGGTTTCGCGCCGGAGGAGCCGAGACGATGCTGGAAAGACCGACCCAAGCAGGAGGGGGGCGGGGGCGCCTGACCCTGGCGTTGGCCGTCGTCGGGGTGGTGGCGGTGGCGCTGCTCGCGACCCGCGTCGCCAGCCTGTTCGACCTGCCCGACTGGTTCGGCGGGGGCCGCAGCGACCCGGCGCCCCGGGGCGACGTGATCTACGAGGGGCAGCGGGCCCAGGCGGCGTCGGAGGAGTTCCTCATCGACGTGGGCGACGGCGAGGCGGTCGTGTCGGTGAAGGCGAAGCAGGACCACGACAAGTCGGGGTGGCTCATCAACGGCGACTTCCAGTCGACCAACGGCACCTCCAGCGTGTCCGACCCGGCCGATGGCGACCGCCCGGCGGCGTTGCGGGTGGCGGTCGACTACTGCGCGACCGGCACGATCACCACCATCGAGCCCGAGGGCGGCGACACCGAGCGGGCCATCAGGTTCGAGCTCGGCGAGCTGTTCGTGTGCGACACGACGCTGGAGCACACCGCCGACAACGACGCCGCCTTCAAGCAGGACGACACGCCGGCCGACTTCCACGGCGACTTCGTCAGCTTCGTGGCGGGCGCGGCGGAGACGGCGGCGGCGGCCGCGGCCTGCCCGACCGAGGAGCTGGACCGGTTCCGGACGCCGGAGTTCACCGGGTACGTCCAGACCCAGCTGGCCGAGCGGTTCGGGCTGCCGGAGAGCGCGGTCGAGGTGGTGCCGGGCCGGGTGGGCACCAGCGACGACGAGACCCGGGACGACCTCGAGTCGCGCCTGGAGAGCTACCTGGAGCGGCGCGACCCGGACGATCCCGACCGGTCGTACGAGGCGTTGTCGATCCAGTACCTGAGCGGCGACGGCAGCGCGGTCGCGGACTCGTGCTACCGCGACCCGGGGGCGACCGAGCTCGACGACCTCGGCTCGGTGTCGGCCCCGGACCCGGACGACCCCTGACCGGGGCCGTCCCGCAGGGCGGGGTCAGTGGGGAGTGTCAGCCCGTCGCGCGCTCGATGTAGGCCTTCTCGCGGCGGGCCGCCGTCCGCCGCTTCCACATCTTGAGCTTCCAGTGCCGGCGCCGCCGGGTGGACGGGCGGGTCCGGGTCGGGTCGTGGTGCCGCTCGGCTCGGAACTCGACGCCAGGCTCGTCGACGTCCTCCGGTGCTGCGCCGCCCTGGATCTGGCCGGCGACGTCGGCCAGGGCGGTGCTCACCCGGTGGCGCTCGGAACGAGACTGGACCCGGCGCTCCTCATGGTGCGGCAGGACCACTTCACTGGTGCGGTGACGGTTGCTCATCGATGCCCTCTCCCGAAAGAGCCGACTGTCTGAACTCCGTGCCTCCCGACGGTAGCCGGGCGGGGAGTGCATGTCTCGTGGTCGGCAGGATCTCTCCGAACATGCCCTCTGACCTGGGCAGACGCCGCCGGCGCTGGCGACCGTCGAGCGTGGCTACTCGGAGTGACGGATGTCACACGCTGAGGACCCGTGGAGAACGTTGACAGTACCCCTGCAAGCATGCTTGCCTTCCGTCGGGGGATCGGTGCCGGCGGGTCTCACCATTGGTGAACGGCGCCCCGACGCCGTGGGGATCGCCTCGGGGAGGGCAGGCGGGATGGGGACATCAGGCGATGGCTGCGACGACCGCGACTGACGCGTCGACCGTCGCTCCGGGGACCACCGCCAACCCTCCGGGCGAGACCGCCGTCCCCGCCGACGACCGGCCGACCCGCCGCGTCGCGCTCGCCCTCGCGCTGGCGCCGTTCGCCGTCTCCGCCGTCGCCGTCCTGGTCACCGTCGGCGGCCACTGGCTCCCGGTGGCCGACCATGCCCTCACCGAGATGCAGGTCCGCGACGTCGGCCGCCACGAGGTGCTCGTCGGCCTCTACTCCCGGGAGAGCTGGAACCACCCGGGCCCGATCCTCTTCTACGTGCTGGCGCCGTTCTACTGGCTGACCGGCGGCCTGGGGGTCGGCATGAGCCTCGGGGCCCTGGCCGTCAACGGGGCGTCGCTGGCGGGCATGGGCGTCGTCGCCCGCCGCCGGGGCGGCACCCCGCTGATGCTGCTCACGCTCGTCGGCTGCGCCCTGCTGCTCCGAACGTTCGGGGCCGACTTCGCCCGCGACCCGTGGAACTGCTTCATCACGACGCTCCCCTTCGGGCTGCTGATCCTGCTGGTCTGGTCGATGTGGTGCGGCGAGATGTGGGCCCTGCCGGTGGGTGCCGCGGTCGCCACCTTCCTGGCCCAGACCCACATCGGCTTCGTCGCGCTCGCCCTGCCGCTCCTGGCCTACGGCGCGGTCGGGGCGGGCCTCGCCGCCCGCCGCGGCCGCCGGTCCGCCCAGGACGCCGACCCGGCACCCGAGCCCCACGGCGACGGCGACGGCGTCACGCCCCGCTGGTCGCGCACCCCGTTCGTGAAGGCGACCCGCGCGACCGCGGTCGTGCTGGGCGTGCTGTGGCTGCCGCCGTTCCTGGAGGAGCTGTTCCGGTCGCCCGGCAACGTCATCTCGATCGTCTACTGGTTCGCCGACGCCGAGGACGGCATCCATTCGCTCACCGACGGCTTGCGGGTCATGTCCGCCCAGCTGGCCGCCGTCCCCGAGTGGCTCACGGTCAAGGAGGCCCCCAACGCGCTCACCGGCCAGTCGCCGTACCTCACCGCCGCACCGCTCCCGCTTCTGGCGCTGCCCGTCGTCGCGGCGTGCATCGTGCTGTGGCGACGCAACGAGGACGGCGGCCGGGCCTTCGTGCTCACCCTCGGGCTCACCTACATGCTGGGGGTGGTCGCCGTGGCCCGGACCGTCGGGCCGGCGTTCGAGTACCGGCTCCGGTGGACCGCCATCCCGGCCATGCTGGCCCTGGTCGCCGTCGCGCGTCTGGGGTGGACGGCTGCGGCCCGGCGGTGGCCCCGCGCCGAGCGGCGCGTCCTCGTCCCGGTCGCCGTCGCCGCCCTCGCCGTGCTCTCCGGCGTCAACAGCTGGACGGCCGCCACCGCCGGCAGCCCGCAGGCCGGTGACTCCGAGGCGATGAACGAGATCATGCCCGAGCTGCTGGACGCGCTCCCGGCCGACGCCGGGCAGGTCGCCGTCGAGGACGTGTTCCACAGCGGCGCCTGGATCGCCCGCGGCATCGTGCTCGCCCTGGAGGAGGCCGGCGTGGACGCCCGGGTCGGCCCCGATCGGGCCGACCTGTTCGGCCGGCACCGGGTGGTCGACGGCTCGCCCGACACCCGCATCGTCGTGGCGGTCGACATGAAGGTCGACGAGGTGGCCGAGGAGCCCGGCATGCGCCCGATCGCCGAGTGGTCCCACCTGCCCGAGGACCGCCGCGAGGAGCTGGAGGCCGAGCGCCGCGAGGTCGAGGCGGCCATCGCGGCCGGCACCGTCTACCCCACCGTCGGCGCGGAACGTAGGGACCGGGTGAACGAGAGGCTGTACGGCGACACCGGCGCGTTCGCGTTCCACATCGTCGTGTTCCTGGACGAGAACTCCGGCCGCGCCGGGACGTGACCGGCGCCACGGGCGGGCCGCCCGCTTGGGTCCCGGGCCCGGCCGCGGCGTAGCCTCGCAGGCGTGCAGAACGTGGCCACCGTCCCCCGCCCGGCCGCCGACGCCGCCATGCGGCGCGTCCTCCGCATCCCCGACGGCCCCGCGGCTCCGGAGGGCGCCGCGCAGCGGGCGTTCTCGACCTCGATCCTCGTCTCCGCCACCCGCTGCCTGCTGACCTACGTCGTGCTGCCGTTCCTCGCCCCGGCGCTTGGCCTCGCCGCCGGCGTCGGGCCCGCGATCGGCATCCCCATCGGCATCGTGGCCATCGCGAGCAACGTGCTGACGATCCGCCGTTTCTGGGCCGCCGACCACCGCTGGCGGTGGGCGTACACGGCCGTGGCCCTGACGGTCATCGCGCTGCTGCTGGTGCTGATGGCCGAGGACCTCGTCAGCCTGCTGGGGTAGGGGCGGTGCGGCGAGCCGGCCTGCTCGCGGTCGGCTGGCTCGCGGTCGCGCTCGGCACAGTCGGCATCGTGGTGCCGGGCCTGCCCACCACCGGGTTCTTCGTGCTGGCGGCGGCCTGCTTCGCCCGGTCCAGCCCGCGGTTCGAGGCGTGGGTGCTCGGCCTGCCCAAAATCGGGCCGCTGGTGCGCGACCACCGGGCCGGCCTCGGGATGCCCCGCCGGGCCAAGGTGCTGGCCATCGCCGTGATGCTGGCCGCCTGCTCGCTCAGCGCCTGGCGCCTCGGCTCCCCGCTGGCGGTCGTGGTGATCGCCGCCGGGGCCGTGGGCACCTGGTACGTCGGGTGGCGGGTGCCGACCCGCGAGGTGGTCCTGGGCCGCCGGGTCGAGCCCGGCACCGGCTGAGTCGGGTCAGCCGGAGTACGCCGCGGCCTGCTCCGTCACCTACGCCTCGATGTCGCCCATCGCCACGTTGGCGTCGATCAGGTGCACTCCTCACTCGGACGTGATGTCGCCGCGGACGGCGGCGACAACCGCAAGGCGGGCGCCGCCATCGGCCAGTCTGGGGCGATGCGGTTCATCATCTACGGCGCCGGGGCGGTGGGTGGCACGATCGGCGGCCGGCTCCACGAGGCCGGCCACGACGTCACGCTCATCGCCCGGGGCGACCACCTGGCGGCCCTCCGGCGCGACGGCCTGACCCTCGGCTCGCCGGCGGGCACCGCCGTCCTGCGGATCGACGCGGCCGGCAGCCCCGCCGAGGCCGCGCCCCGCCCCGGCGACGTCGTCGTCCTCGCCGTGAAGAGCCAGCACACCGCCGCCGCGGTCGACGACCTGGCCCGCGCCGCGCCCGAGGGTGTGCCGGTGGTCTGCGCCCAGAACGGGGTGGAGAACGAGCGGGTGGCCGCCCGCGTGCTCCCCGACGTGTACGCCATGTCGGTGATGCTGCCGGCGACCCACCTGCATCCCGGGGCGGTCGACGCCAACTCCACCCCGCTCACCGGCCTGCTCGACCTCGGCCGCTACCCGGACGGCGTCGACGACACCGCCGAGGCGGTGGCCGCGGCGCTGGCGGGAGCGACGTTCGACTCGGTGGCCCGGTCGGACATCATGCGGTGGAAGTACCGCAAGCTGCTCATGAACCTCGCCAACAGCGTCGAGGCGGTGTGCGGCCCCGACGGCCGGACGAGCGCGCTGCCCGGCCTGGCCATGGCCGAGGGCGAGGCGGTGCTGGCGGCCGCCGGCATCGACTCCGTCTCCGCCGCGGAGGACCGGGCCCGCCGGGGCGACCGCCTGAACCTGCGGCCGGTGGAGGGCCGCCGCCGGCAGGGCGGCTCGTCGTGGCAGAGCCTGGCCCGGGGCGCGATGACGATCGAGAGCGACTACCTCAACGGGGAGATCGCGCTGCTCGCGCGCCTCCACGGGATGGCCGCGCCGGTCAACGAGCGGCTCCAGTGGTGGGCCCGGCGGATGGTGGCCGAGGCGCGGCCGCCCGGCTCGGTCCCGCCGGACGTGGTGCTGGCCGACATCGCCTCCGCCGGCGGTCCGGTGCCGGGCTAGTGCGCGACCGGGTGGCGGCCCGGCTGGTTGCTACGTTGCCGACGAGATGACGAAGACGACGCCGGTGGCGCGAGGCGACAGCGGTCGTTCGGCGCTTCCCGAGGCGATCCGGGTCGGGGGCCGGTCACCATCGCCTCGGGTTCAGGGGAGCGATCCCGACGACGAGGAGGTGGCGCCCTGGCCTCGCGACGAGCTGACCGCCGCGCTCAGCGACGAGGTCGCCGGGCTGGCGACGGTCCGGCTGGTCATCGCCCACCCCGACTGGGTGCACCGCCGGGTCGACGCCCTCGAGTACCGCGACGACACCACCTTCCGCCGCCGCCAGAGCGTCCACTTCACCGTGCCCTCGGCCGCGCCCAGCATCCGGGTGAGCGAGGCCCGGTTCCGGCTCGTGCCGCTCACGACCCTGTGCAAGGAGACGCTGGTCAACTTCGACTGCCGCGACGAGTCTGGCACGGCCCTCCCGGTCCTCACCCGCGAGCACCAGGGCCTCCTCGTGCAGCGGGGGATGACCGTGTGGGCCGAGGAGATCGTCGGCGGGTCCCTGACCCCCGATGTCGCCGCCCAGATCACCGCCTGCGTCACCGGCGAGGAGGCCGACCGCGCCGGCGGGCGGGCCGCGCTCGCGGCGGGCGGCGGCCAGCGCGACCTCCTGCTGGCCGACGGGGTGTTCTCGCTGGTGCTCGACCGGCTCACCGACCAGTTCGTCCTCATCACGCTCGTGGACGACCCGCCAGGGACCCAGCGGATCGTGAAGTTCTCCTACGAGGAGCTGTGCGAGCTGGCGCCCGAGAGCGGCGCCCGGGCGCCTCTGGCCGCCCTGTGCTGGATCCCCCGCCGGGCCGCCACCGCCGCCGAGAGCCTGTTCGCCACCGAGAGCTACCACTTCGAGGCCGACCTGCCGGCCGGGGTCGACGTGCCGGTGGCCAGCCTGTGGGTCGGGCCGGGCCCCGACGACCTGGCCTGCGTCGACGTCGACCCCGGGGACCACCTGCGCATCGCCCTCCGCGCGCCCGGCCAGGACCGGGGCGTCGCCGAGGTCCGCTGGTCGCTCCGGCCCGCCCGCCGGGGCTGGGTGCGGGCGGCGTGGTTCGCCACCACGATCGGGGCGCTGACGCTGTCGATCGGGGCCTGGCGGCTCGACACGATCACCGCCCAGGTCGACCCCCCGCCCGGCTCGGGCCCGGTGCCGGCAGACACCCGGACCGAGCTGGTGGCGGCGGTGATCCTGGCGATCGTCGGCGCGCTGGGCGGGCTGGTGGCCCGCATCGAGGAGCACCCGCTCGTCACCCGCATCCTGGCCTGGCCCCGGCGGCTCGCCGCGGTGGCCGCCCTCCTCCCGCTGGTGGCAGCCGGCAGCCTGGTGGTGGGCCCGGCCGGGGAGGCCCGCCGGGCCCTGTGGGTCGCCCTGGCGGTGGTGGCCGGGCTGGTCGCGGCGACGTTCACGGTGGCGTTCGTCCGGCCGGCGACGGCGGCCGATCGTCCGCCCCCCGAGCCCTGACGCCGCCGTACCATGGTGCGGTGCCGCCTGACGACGACGCAGTCGACCAGGCATCCCCCCACACAGCTCACCGGACGCCTCGCCGCCCCCAGACCCCGAGCCAGGTGCGGAACACCACCCGGGGCGTGACGGTCATGCCGACCGCCGAGGGCCCGTCGCTGCGTTCCGATCCCCGCTGGACCCGCGAGGGCGCCCGCCGGGCCGAGCGCCTGCTGGGCCGGCTGATCGCCCGCCGGACCCGGCCGGCCGAGCAGCACTGAGCCGCGCTCCTCGTCCTCAGGTGCGCGTGATCGTCGCGCCACTCCACGCGGTGGACGACTGGCGGAACGGTCGGTCACGAAGGGCGACGAAGCGTCCGGACATCCTCACGGTCCGCCGAGCGGCCGGTCGCTGGGTGGCCCAACATATCGCAACTAACCTACAAATTGCCTGGTCAGAGCGTTGCCGGGCTAGCGTCTCCGCCGTCGGGGCTCGAGACGGGCTTCGGGTATTGGGCAACCCTGACGACAGGAGATCGAGAATGAGCAGGACCCTTGGGGGCCTCGTCGCGTCGCTCATGGCGGCCGGCGCGGTGTTGGGTTTGGCGGTGCCGGCGGGTGCGCAGGAGGAGACGATCACCGAGATCGTCGACATCACGCTCGACGGCTGCGACATCGTGGTCACCTTCACGGCCGCCGACGCGGGCGAGTACCACATCCAGATCTGGGACGACGGCGAGCAGATCGGGGACGTGCCGGTCACGGCCGAGGCGGGCGCGACCGCCGTGGGCCGCTACCGGCTGACGGCGGTGGTGAAGCAGGGCGCGTCGGGGCTCGGCATCGAGCTCGTCGATGCCGAAGGCCTGTCCTTCGACGGCGTCGACCCCTACAACGGGGCCGACCACGTCATCGACTTCTGTGCCGCCCAGTCGACCTCGACGACGGCTCCCCCGGAGCCGCCCGCCGCGGCGGTGGGGAACATCGAGCCCGAGACGGCGCCTGCGGCCACCCCGGTGGTGAAGGCCCCGTCGTTCACCGGCTGAGCCGGTCCGGCGTCCCGGGGCGCCGGAGGTGAGCACGGACGAGGGCCGGCCGGCGGGCGGCCGGCCCTCGCCGCGCCCGGGTACTCCCCGGGCGGTAGGCGGGCCAAGCCCGAGGGCCACCGACGTCCTGATCATCGCCCCCACCATGAACCGCGCCCTCGATACGGGCGTCCCGGCGGCGATGCCGGGGCCGATCTCCGCCCACCGCGTCGTGCTGGCGCTGGCGACCGTCCTCTCGGTGGTCAAGCCCCGGGCCCGCACGCCGCTCGGGCGTCGACGAGGACCTCGCCCTCGTCGAGGACGACTGGTTCTCCCGGTGGCTGGACGGCCGGGAGCCGGCGCCGCCGTGGGACACTGTGGACTGGGACGCCGATCCCGACTGGGACTGGCACTCGGCCGCCGAGGACACCCCCGAGGAGCTCCTGGCGCTCTGGCAGGACGCCGTGGACCGGTCCCGCGCCCGGGTGGCGGAGGCGCTGGCCGACGGTGGCCTGGAGCGCCTGCCCCGGCGCAGGTGGCCCGACGGCCGGGCCCCCAGCCTGCGCTGGATCGTGGTGCACATGATCGAGGAGTACGCGCGGCACAACGGCCACGCCGACCTCATCCGGGAGTCGGTGGACGGGCTCACGGGCGAGTAGTCGGCCGCGCCGGGTCGTCGACGTCAAGCCGCGGCGTGGCGGTCGTGGTGCCGGAGACGCTGGTGGGCGTCGTGGCAGCCCGCGGGGTTGGCGTGCAGGAGGACGTCGGTGAGGCGGGGGATGCTGTGGAGGAGGTGGTGGCGCGCGTCCTCGAGGATGTCGTGGGTGGCGGCCAGGTCGAGGCTGCGGTCGACGGCGACGTCCGCGTCCGCGTGGAGCTCGTGGCCGATCCAGCGGACGCGGACCCGGTCGACGGCCCGGATTCCCTCGACCTGGTCGAGCTCGTGCTCGACACGGTCGACGAGGTCGGGGTCGACGCTGTCCATGAGGCGCCGGTAGATGTCGCGTGCGGCGCTGTGGAGGACCTTGAGGATCGCGGCGCAGATGGCGAGGCCGACGACGGGGTCGGCCAGACGCCACCCGGCCATGGTGCCGAGCGCAGCGGCGAGGACGGCGAGCGAGGTCAGGCCGTCGGTGCGGGCGTGGAGTCCGTCCGCCACGAGCGCCGCAGAGCCGATGCGGCGGCCGACCCGGATGCGATAGGCGGCGACGATCTCGTTGCCGGCGAAGCCGACGAGCCCGGCGGCCGCGACCCAGCCCGGGTCGGCGACGGTCTGCGGGTCGACGAGCCGGGCGGCGGCCTGCCAGGCGGCGACGGCCGCGGACAGGGCGATCATGGCGACGATGAAGATGCCGGCGAGGTCCTCGGCGCGGCCGTAGCCGTAGGGGTGGCGCCGGTCGGGCGGGCGCCGGCCCAGCCAGAAGGCGACGCCGAGAGGCAGCGCGGTGAGGGCGTCCGAGACGTTGTGGACGGTGTCGGCGAGCAGGGCGACCGAACCGGACACCGCCACCACGACGGCCTGGAGCGCCGCGGTGGCACCGAGGCCCCCCAGGCCGATGACCAGGGCCCGCATGCCCTCGCCGTCCGCCGCCGCGGCGTCGACGCTGCCGGCGTGGTCGTGCCGGTGCGACGAGAACAGGTGACGGAGGGCGCCGCGCATCCCGCCCCGGTGGCGACGATGGTGAGCGCCGTGAGGGTGCTGCGCGCCCTGATCGGGCTCGGTGTGGTCCGTCATGCGCTTCGGGGGACGCGGTGGTCGGCGGGCCGCAGGGCCTTGGCCACGAGCCCTTCGATGTGACGGTCACGCGCCGCGTAGTAGATGCGATTGCCGTCACGTCGCGTCCGGACCACGCCCGCCAGCCGCAGCTTCGCCAGGTGGTGCGAGATCGCCGCGGGCTGCATCCCGAGGTGCTCGGCGAGCTCGTTGACGTTGTGCTCGCCGTGCAGCAGGTTCCACACGATCCGCAACCGCGTCTCGTCGGCGAGCAGCTTCAGGGTCGCCACCGCGGCCGCTAGCGCGCTCGCATCGGGCTCCCCGTCTATCTGCGTATCCACTTGTTTAAGTGTATAGCCCGCCGCGGGTCGGTCGACGCGCGCCCCGTCGCTGCCCTGACGGTGATCGCCATCACCGTCAGGGCCGGCGTGCCGGGCCCGACTCGACCGGGGCGACAGACCTCAGCCGTTGCAGGTGTTCGGCTAAACCACCTCCACCGAATCTCAGCGCCGACGCGATGCCTGAGGTTGCTTGCCCGATCCAACCGGTCGTTCGCGTGCCCGAACGTCAGGCGCGTTCTCAGCGAATCCCCTCGAGGAAGTCGAGCACCCGGCGCGTGAGAAGGGCAGCGGCGTCCTGGTCGTACGACGGCAGTGAGGAGTCGACGAACAGATGCTCCTTCCCGGGATAGAGGAACAGCTCAGCTTGCTCGGCGGAGTCGACCAGGGCGCGTGCCGCGTCGAGGTCGCCCTCGTCGGCGAACAACGGGTCGGCGTCCATGCCGTGCACCTGGACGGGAACGCCGGCTGGCCAGGCCTCGCCGAACTCCGACACCGGGACGCATGCGTGGAGGAGCAGCGCTCCCCTGGCCCCGGCGCGTGTCTGGGCGAGCCGTTGCGCCGGCATCACGCCGAGCGAGAACCCCGCGTAGACCAGTGCACCGCCGAGCCCCTCGACCGCGGTGAGGCCGCGTTCCATGATCGTGCCGAAGCCCGTCCGCTTCGCGTAGGCAAGCCCCTCGTCCAGGGTGTCGAAGCTGTGCCCCTCGTAGAGGTCCGGCACGTGGACGGTGTGACCCGCCCGGCGCAGCTCATCGGCGAAGGCTTCAACCCCCTTGGTCAGCCCCTGAGCGTGGTGGTACAGCACAAGCTCGGCCATGGTCCCTCGCTTTCCGAGACATTGATCCAAATTCTCCGAACAAACGACGATGTTAGTCTGTTCCAATCATGTCGAGCAATACTCCGGTTCCTGACTACGACCTCGACGACACCGTCGAGCTCACCACCGCCGAACAGGTGCGGGCGATCAGCGATCCCCTGCGTACGACCATCCTCGGCCTGCTGCACGAGCGGGCCGCGACCGTGACGGAGCTGGCCAGCGCGGTCGAACGCCCCAAGAGCACCGTCGCGCACCACGTCAACGTGTTGGCCGCCGCCGGCTTGCTGCGCGTCGTACGGACCAGGCGCGTCAGGGCGATCGACGAGCGCTACTACGGCCGCACCGCGCGCATGTTCTACGTCGGTCTCGGCAGACGCGGCGGCGCGCTTCCGCCGGACTTCAACGACTTCGAGGTGGCGGTGACGGAGTCCGGGGCCGCGTACGATGCCGGCCAGATGCGCTCCTTCATCCGGCATGCCCGGATACCCGAGGAACGGGCGGCGGAGTTCTGGGACCGCATCGAGCGGGCGATCCACGAGTTCGACAAGCTCCCCCGCTCCGGCGACACGGTCTACGGGTTCGTTGTCGGCCTCTATCCCATGGTCGACTACCCGACCCTGCCGCCTCGGGCCGGCCAGGAGGACTGACGCACGGAAACACCGCGCGGAACCTCGATACGGTCATCGGCAACGACACGGACTGGGGTCTCCCGATCAGCACAGAACGTCGCACTTGCCCGGGCGCATCTCACCTGGTTGGGGGGTCGTGAACGACCCGTACGCGCGACAGCCCAACCGCCTTCACCGTGGAGGGTCTGACCATCTACTTGACGAGGGAGGATGTCGCAGCGCTGTTCGCCCGGCTCGCCGCCCTCGCCACGACCGGCAGCCGTCTGGCGGTCAGCTTCGAGAGCGGATTCGAGCGTCAGCCGATCACCCGCCGGTTGACCCGCATCTACGACGGGCGCGCCGGAGAGCCGTTGCGCTTCCGGCTGCGAGCCGAGGACGCACCGTCGTTCCTCGCCGAGGCGGGGTGGACGACGACCACGTTGCTGACGGACTCGGATCTGGAGAAGGAGCACCTCAGCGGGACGAAGCTGGCCGGCAGACTCGACACCTCGTCGTTCGTGGTCGCCGCGAAGAAATAGGCCCCCCGAGCTGACGATTGGGCTCACCAACCAACCTGGGGCCCGGGACTACTCTGAGCGTGGCCCGCAACCGGTACTGGTTCGAGGCCTGAGATGAAGGGGGAGCCGATGAGACGCTTCACGGCTCTGTGGTTGGTGGCTGTCGTCTCGGGTGGGATTGCGCACCTGTCCGGGAGCGCGGTCGCGGCGCAGGTACCGGCGTACGGGGACTCGGTGACCGGAACGGGCACGGTGGTGCTGGTCGTGACCCTGCCCGAGTTCACCGGGACCCTCGTCTCCAGCTTCGCACTCGACGCCCACAGCGGACCTTCCGGCGAGGACCCCTCCGGCACGGTGTCGTTCCCCGAGGTAGGGATCGTCGACTCGCCGATCACCTGTCTCGAAGTCCGCAGGGTCACCTTCTTCGGCGGGTCGTTCCTGCAGGCGACCATGAACTTCCCGGCCCTGGGGCAGGTCACGATGCAGATCTCCGACGGAGGAGTTCCGGACATGCCCGACGACGTCGTGGTGTCGCAGATCTTCTCGCCCCGGGCCGCGACCGACTGCTCCCCCCTCGCGTTCAGCGACACCAACGTGAGGGGCCAGGTGACCAGCGGGGACGTCGTCTTCGTCGACGTCCCCCCGCTGCCAACCTCGAAGGACCAGTGTAAAGACGACGGCTGGCGGAACTTCGGCTCGTTCTTCCGCTCGCAGGGGGACTGCGTCGCATTCGTCGAAAGCCGGGGATAGGAGACACCCTCGTTAGCGTGATCGGATGAGCGGGCGCGCCTGGACCGTGGAGGACCATCTGGCCGGCAAGCCGGCCGACATCCTGGCCATGTACGAGCGTTTTGTCGGCCTGGTGCAGGAGTGTGGACCGTTCTCCTACCGCGTGACCAAGACGGCGATCACGCTGAAAGGCAGTCGACGAGGTTTCGCCGGGGCAAAGCCGACGGGGCGATCGCTCGATGGCTACCTGGACCTGCAAAGGGAACTGCGGGACCCGCGCATTAGGCGTGTATCGCCGTACACCAAGCGGCTTTTCGTGCACCAGTTTCGGGTAACCACCCTTGACCAGCTCGATCAAGAATTCGCGGGCTGGGTACGGGAGGCGTACGACGTCGGCGCCGGCGCGCACATGCAGGGTTGATACACGCCGTCGTTCGTGGTCGCCGCGAAGAAGTAGGCCGGGGAGCGGTTCGCGCAGAGGGCCGAGTCGTCAACGCACGATGCCGCCACCCGGGAGCCCGAGGTCGACCACGACGGGCAGGTGGTCCGCGGCGTCGGTCGTTACCACCGCCGCGGTGCGGGCCACCACGTCGCCCGACGACATCACGTAGTCGATGCGGGCGTGTGGCGTGGCGGCATCGTAGGTGTAGCCGTCGCCGACGCCGGCGGTCACCCAGGCGTCGACCAAATCCTCGGTCAGGCTTGCGATCTCCGGCGAGTCGGGCGTGGCGTTCAGGTCCCCGAGCACGACCACCGACTCGTCGGTGCCGGCGAGGATGTCGCGGATGGCGGCGATCTGCGCCAGCCGCTCGACCTGCGAGTTGTGCTGCAGATGGGTGTTGAACACCCGCACGGGCAGACCGCGCACCCTGATGCGCGCCTCGAGGAGCCCACGCTGCTCGCCACCCTCGGGGCGGGGGAGCAGCGTGTTGGTCCACTCGCTGATGCGGTGCTCCGACATGACGGCAGTGCCGTACTGGCGCCTCGGCGCACCGGGGGTCAGCGGGTCCAGGTCGAGGTTGGCCCCGAACACGACGTACATGCCGAGCCGGTCGGCCAGCCAGGTCGCCTGGTCGACGAAGTTGCTGCGCTCGCCGAAATGCACGTCGACCTCCTGCAGGCCAACCACCTCCGCTCCCGTTGACTCGACCGTGGCGGCGATGCGCTCGAGGTCGAGCACGTTGTCGAGCCCGACGCCATGGTGGATGTTGAATGTCGCCACGCTCAGCGGTCGTGGCGGCGGGTCGCCGGGAACACCTGCCGCCGTGCCGGTGCCGGCAACGACAGTGGCGACGAGCGCCACGAGCAGCAGAACGGCGGCGAGGACAGGGTGGCGGCGGTCGGCTCGCATGGGCATCGGTTCTAGCCGATGGGCCCAACCGGGCGGGCGGCAGCCGGCGCTCCATCCAGACCAAGGTGTGTCCGGGTCGAGCGGTCCCGATCTGTGCCGCGTCGGGGAGGAGATGCAGTGCGAGTTCGTTGGCCCTGTCCAGCCCCAACACCAGGGGCTACCGTTGCGGTGCACGATCGCAACCGATCGTGGTGGCACCCGTCGGGGGCCCCGACTCGGTGCTCTGGACCCTGGTAGCGCGTCGACGGACAAACACCAGGAGGCTGCATGGAGACGCCCGAGTTGTCGGAGGTCGATTCGAGGCGTGTGATCGTCGGGCCCCCGAACGACCGGTCCGAGGACACGGTCATCTGGCTTGCCGGCGAGCACGATCTGAGCTCGGTCGACGAGCTTGCCCAAGCGATCGTCACGGCTGCGGGCGCTGGGCGGTCGGATCTCATCTTCGATCTCAGATACGTCGAGTTCATGGACAGCACGACCATCGAGCAGATCCTGGCGGCCTGCACGAGCCTCGGGGCGGAGGGCCGGATGGCTCGCGTGCGTGACCCGTCGCCCGCGGCCCGTTACGTGTTGGAGATCTGCGGTCTGACCCACCTGGTCGAGACCTGACCTCGACCGGGCGACGACGGGAGAAGATCCTCCGTCACCTGCTCGACGGTGCGTCGGGCGGGATGGCGACCGACCGGTTGTGTCGGACCTGCGGGGTGCTGACCGGTGTGAGTGGGGCGGGGATCATGCTGATGCCCGACGACGTGGCCAGCGGATCGCTGTGCACGACTGATCCGACGAGCGCGCTGATCGAGCAGGTGCAGTTCACGCTGGGGGAAGGGCCGTGCGTGGACGCCCACCGGCAGGGCCGGCCGGTGTCGGAGCCCGATCTCGCCGGGGCCGGGTCGGGCCGGTGGGCCGCGTTCGCCCAACCGGTGGTCTCCGCAGGTGTGGGGGCGGTCTTCGGCTTCCCGCTGCGGGTTGGAGCCGCGCGGTTGGGCGCCCTCAACCTCTACCGCGACCGCCCTGGCGACCTCACCGTCGAGCAGCACGCCGATGCGCTCGTGCTGGCCGACGTGTCGGCCGAGGTGATCCTGCTTCTCCAGGCCCGGGCGCCGGCCGGGACGTTGGCGGACGAGCTCGCCCGATCGTCCGAGCTCCACCTCGTCGTCCACCAGGCCGCCGGCATGGTCGCCGTCCAGCTGGGGATCAGCGTGGCCGACGCGCTCGTCCGGCTGCGGGCATTCGCTTTCGCCGACGGTCGACCGGTACATGAGGTGGCAGAGGACGTGGTGGCGCGACGGTTGCGGTTCGACTCCCGAGACGACCTGGGCGACGAGCGGTGATGCCCGTTCGCGCTCGGCCATACTGATGACGTAGATCCGACGGAGGCTCCTGATGGCTCGAGAGACGATGCTCGCCAGGGCGCTCGTGGAGCTGGCGGACAACCTGGTATCCGACTTCGACGTGGCGGAGCTGCTCATCGTTCTGACCGACCGGTGCGTCGACGTGCTGGACGTCGGGGCCGCCGGCATCATGCTGGCCTCGCCGGCGGGGGACTTGCGGGTCATGGCCTCGTCGAGCGAGGCGATGCGGCTGCTGGAGCTGTTCGAGCTGCAGTCCCATGAGGGCCCCTGCTTGGACTGCTACAGCACCGGCGAGCCGGTGGTGAACGTCGACGTCGGCGGCGACGATCCCCGCTGGCCGCTGTTCTCGGCGCGGGCGAGGGCCGCGGGCTTCCGGTCCGTGCACGCGCTGCCTATGCGCCTGCGGGGCTCGGTGCTGGGCGCGCTCAACATGTTCCACGTCGATACGGGGTTGATGCGCCCGGCGGACATGGCCGCCGCACAGGCGCTGGCCGACGTGGCCACCATCGCCATCCTCCAGCATCAGGCGGCATTGGAGGCCAAGCTCCTCAACGAGCAGCTCAACGAGGCGCTCAACACCCGAATCGTGATCGAGCAGGCCAAGGGCATGATCGCCGAGCGGCGTGGCGTCGGAATGGAGGCCGCGTTCACCGCCCTCCGCGACCATGCCCGCACCCACAACCTCCGCCTGGCCGACGTCGCCGGTGACCTGGTCGAGGGTCGCCAGGACCTGGCCACGCTCGGTCACCCGTGAAGGCACCGGGGTGCGTCGGTGGCCCGACACCATGCGACACCGGGCGGGTGCAACCCCCCAGAACGCGCTGCTGACAGTCTGCGAGTCTCGGGTCTAACGGCCGGACCGTCTCGGGTCTACCGGCCGGCCTCGAAGGGGCGGGCGTCGAAGAACACCCGGATCGAGGCGATCTTGCCGTCGCGGAGCTGGAACCACCCGGCCGTGGGGATGGTTCCAGCTGGGGTGTTCGTGACCAGGTCGTAGATCACGCATGCGTCGTCGCCGCTCGCGATGACCTTGCGCACATCGCCGGAGTCCACGATCTGCTTGAGGCCTTGCAGCCCGCGGAGGCACTCGTCGATGCCGTTGGCAGTGCCCAAAGGGCCGACGAAGCTGATGTCGTCGTGCAGGGTCGAGCGGGCCGTGTCGAAGTCTCCGCTGGTCCAGGCCTGGACGTAGGTGGCGGCGACCGACCCGGCGTCGGACTCGGGCATGGGCGACCTCCTGGGGGCGGGAGTTCACGGTGTCGTCACCGCCCGGCCGTAATAGCCCGACGCTCCTCACCACGCCAGCGGCGACTGCCCGGTTCCCGCCACCGAGATCGACGACCGCATCCCCTTCAACCAGTGGACGGTTCGCGGCGGCTGCGTTTCACCCCTCCCGGGGGACGTCGCCGGCCTGGAGCCTCCGTACCGTCGGGGGGTGCCCCCGGAGGACGACGCCGGCGGCCCGGACGCGGCCGCGGACCGAGACGCCACCGTGCTCGCCGAGCCCCGGTGGCCGGTCGTGCTAGCGGCCTCGACGTTCATCGCTCTCACGGTCCTGCTCCGGGTTGCGGTGCCCCGGCGGGAGTCCGTCGGCCCCCACTGGGTGGTGCCGGCCGTCGAGATCGCGCTGCTCCTCGTCCTGGTGGCGGCGAACCCCGCCGACACGAGGCGCCGGGCCCGCTGGCTGCGCCGGTTCTCGATCACCCTCATCTTCACGCTCGTCGCCGTGGCCCTGACCATGACCGTGCTGCTCATCGTCGCGCTGGTCACCGGCAGCCGGGTCACGACCTCGGCGGACTCGCTGCTCGCGTCGGGCACGCTGGTGTGGGCCGGCGACGCGCTCGTGTTCGGGCTGCTGTACTGGCAACTCGACAGCGGCGGCCCCCTCGCCCGGCAGCGGGGCGACCGGGCCCACCCCGACTTCGCCTTCTCCCAGCAATTGAGCCCCGAGCTCGCCCCGCCGGGGTGGCGGCCCCGCTACGTCGACTACTTCGTCCTCGGCGTCACGACGAGCACCGCGTTCAGCCCGACCGACGTCATGCCGATGACCGCCTGGGCGAAGCTGACCATGGCGCTCCAGTCTCTGATCTCACTGACCGTCATCGGCCTGGTCATCGCTCGGGCCGTCAACGTGTTCTCCTGATGGACGAGCTGGACGACCGGGACCGCCGCCACCGCCGGCTCGAGCTGGTCGCCACGATCGTGCTGGCGCTGGCCGCCGTGGCGACCGCGTGGAGCACGTACCAGGGTTCGCGGTGGCGGGGCGAGCAGGCCGTCGACACGAGCCGGGCGACCGCGGCCCGCATCGACTCGGCCGAGGCGTCAGCCCGGGCGGGGCAGCTCACGCAGATCGACATCGCCACCTTCACCGAGTGGGTTGACGCCACGACAGCCGGGGACACCGCCCTCGCCGGCTTCTACGAGCGGCGGTTTCGCGAGGAGTTCCGACCGGCGTTCGGCGCCTGGCTCGCCACCGACCCGCTGGCGAACCCCGACGCCCCTCTCACCCCGTTCGCCATGCCGGAGTACGAGGTCGCCGAGGCGCAGCGGGCGAGCCGGCTGAACCGGGAGGCCGGCGCCCGGTCGGCGGCCGCCGGGCGGGCCAACCAGCACGCGGACGACTTTCATGTTGGCTGTCGTACTGTTCGCGACGGCCCTGTTCTTCGCGGGCATCTCGGGCAAGATGGGCGCCCGCCGCCAGCGGGAGGTGCTGATCGGGCTGAGCACGGCGGTCTGCTCGGCGGCTTGGTGTGGGTCGCCACCCTGCGCGTTTCGTTCGGCCAGTAGGGATTTTCCCGCTCCATCGGGGGGACGCCCCCGGCTCGCGCTCTCCTCAGCGTCGCAGCTCTGGAGGGCATCCCCCGCGCCCGCACGTCGTCGTCCGCGGGCGGAGGCTCGAAAACGGCCGATGACCAGCCCAAACGGCTGGTCATCGAAGTGGTCGGGACCGGCGTCGATCCGGTGACCTTCCGCTTTTCAGGCATTGCGATAAGCCCTGGTCAGGGGCGGTCTGTGAGGCTTTCGTGCCCCCGATGCGCGCTGCATGCATGCCAAAGCTGTCGTGGGCGCGGGCTGGCGTGCGTTGCGCCGGCGGGGTCGTGCATCGGCTGCACCGGACCCCATCCACCACTCGCGTGCGTGCTGATGCCACGATGCTGATCATGACCGCGGAGCTTGACCCAGTGAGGAAGTACGTCAGCCTCCCGGAAGCTGCAGCCGTACTCGGAGTCCACAGGGCGACGGTCAACGACATGGTGCTGTCGCGACGACTACGGGCAAGGATGCGCCGCGGTCGGTGGTATGTAGACCAGACTGACCTTGAGGCTTTCGCTGCCACGTACGAGAGGCCGTCAAATGCGCCTCCCCGTAGGCCTGACAACCTCAGCCCCGGTGGCAAGGAGGTACTTGAGCTGGTACGGGAGTTCGGGGAGGCGACGGTGTCCGAGCTGAACGAGATCGTCCAGCTCCACGAGGGCAACATCAGGAAGCAGCTGCGCATCCTGATGGCACGAGGCCTTGTCGAGCGTTCGGATGATGGTCGGTGGACACCGTGTCCGCCCTCGGCGCCGCCTTGTTCTGAGCCAGTCGGGTCGTCGACCGGGCGATGACGCGAGGCCGACGACCCGACCTCCCGACTAGGAGCCGGGGCACTCCGGCAACGACAGCAGGTTGTTCGGCTGGTCGCCGTCGGCCTCCGTCTTCAGGTACTTACGGCCTGACCGGCTGATCGCGACGACGACCCAAACCCGGTCGCCGGCCGGCCGCTCGACATAGAAGCGCCAACGGCCATCCTCGATGCCGGCGATCGCCTTCTCCTGACTCAGCTGCCACCGCGACCGGTCATGATTGATACCGCCGATGGCCTTGATCCGCTCATGCGGGTTGAAGCGGTCAGACTTCCGAATGCACGTCACCTGCGCGGTGACGGTGCTGTGTGTGGTGCTCATGGCACTCCTCTTGTAGAGGGTGCCGTAGTGGCGCAGACTGCGGTCAGCCACAACTGCGGGGGTGCGCCACTACGGCAGCTCCGTGATTGTTCCGGGGGGACCGTCTGGTCCCCCCGGCGCATTCTTACCGATGAGCTGGGCAAGATCGGGGACCCCGACCACGCGCGCGAGCGCTCGCGCGCGTGGTCGGGTGTCTGGCTGCCGTCGTGGGCTCTCCGTCGACGACGGCGCCGCACCGTCGCAATGCCGAGCGGCGGCATGGTGTCGGCGGCCAACGAGATCTGCCCGCCGGCGGCCACGGACTTCCCCGTGACGGCCACTACGCGGCGTGGTCAGGCGGAAGGAGGCCCGAGGTGCCTTCACGCCACCGTGCCGGCGATAGGGGTCGGTTGCGTCGGAGCCGCGGTGGTGAACTGACCTCGTGGCGGTCCTGTTCGATGTTGGTGGCACGCTGTGGCCGGACGGACCGGGCGAGGCTGGGGTGCTGGGGATCGAGAGCCGGTATGTGGGGCACGCTGCGTTTCTGGCCGCCGGAGCTGCCCGCGTGGAAGCCCTTGGCGTTCCGGCGGCCCAAGCGGCGGTCCTGGCCGCAGCGCTGGCTGCCTACGCCGAGGAGCGCGCGAGTCTTGGTCAGGACACCCTTGGCCACGTTCGTCGGGTCCTCGAGGCGAACGGTTCGCAGCTCGATCCCGCGCAGGCGCTGGACGCGATGTGTGTGCCGGCCCGCGAGGTGCTCGAGCCGTTCCCGGGAGCGCTTGAGCTCCTTGCACGACCTCAAGGGCGCGGGGCACAGACTTGCGTTGGTATCAAACACACAGTGGCGATCCGCGGCTCGCTATCGAGAGGACTTCGCAGGTTGGGGCGCCGCCGGATGCTTCGATGCGTACGTCACATCGCTCGATGTCGGCTTCCGCAAGCCCCACGCCCGCGATGTTCGAGCACGCCTTGGAGCTGCTGGGCGTCGATGCGGCACAAGCGGTCATGGTCGGGGACTCACCTACCAAGGACATAGCGCCCGCCAAGAAACTCGGCATGTGGGCAGTGCTCGTCGCCTTCCAGACCTCACCCCCCGACGATGCCCAAGGCGCTGACCAGGTCGTCGCCTCGATCAGCGAGCTACGCGAGGTCCTGCTCGGCCACCCTCGCTGACGCTGACCCGGCGGTCGGGAACAGGCCATGACGCGATTGGCGGGGGCCGCGGGTGCGAGGATGTCGCCGTGGAGGCCGCCGACATACGCAAGCTCTGGAACGCGAACGCCCGGGCATGGACCGAGCTGTCTCGCGCCGGCTTCGACGTTTATCGTGACCTCGTCAACACGCCCGCGTTCTTCGCGATGCTTCCGGCTGTTTCCGGGCTGGTCGGTCTCGATCTCGGCTGCGGCGAGGGCCACAACACCCGCCTTCTCGCCGCCAGCGGCGCAGACGTCGTCGCCCTGGACCTCTCCGAGTACTTCATCGAGTCCGCCGCTGCCGAGAGCCAGCGCGGCATCCGATTTGTCCTGGGCGACGGCGCACACCTTCCATTCCGAAGCTCGACCTTTGACTTCGCCACGGCATTCATGAGCCTGATGGACGTTGGCAAGCCTGAGAGGGCACTCCAGGAGGTGGGTCGGGTCCTCAAACCCGAGGGCTTCGTGCAGTTCTCAGTGGTTCACCCGGCGACGTCGACGCCCATCCGATACTGGGTGGAGGACGAGGCCGGCCATCGGCAAGCGCTCGTAGTCGGGAACTACTTCTACGAGGGTCCGCTGAGCGAGAGGTGGATCTTCGGCGCCGCGCCCGCCGACATGCGCGACCGCCATGAGCCGTTCACAATCGCGTATGCGCGACGAACGCTGGCTGGGTGGATCAACGCCGTTCTCGGGGCCGGGTTCACTATCGAGGCGATCGACGAGCCCCACGCTGACGAGCAGACTGCCCGTACCCATCCCGAAGTCGCCGACACACGGATCGCTCCCTACTTCCTCATCCTCCGGGCGCGCACGGCGGCGCCTTGACGTCACGCCGGATCCGCCCCCTACTGACGCCACGCCCAGCGCACCGCCGAGCCGGCGGTAGGTGATGCTGCGCACGGGTTTCGGGGACGCTCCTTCTGGGGCGTTTCGCCAACCCCTCCGCGCCGAT
>JBKPHT010000138.1:0-11529 GCA_046730015.1 Actinomycetota bacterium | reverse complement strand
CGGCCGTCGCCCCGCCGGAAGAAGGTGGTCATGGGCCCTTCCTGCTGGTAGGCGTCGGCGCCGTCGACGGTCTCCACGGTCCGGTCCCGCAGGGTCACCTCGAACGTCGGCATGGGGGCACGGTACGGCGGCCGCCCTGTGGGGTGCGAGAGGGGCAAGCCTGTGGATTGGGCGGGTTGTCCACAGGCAGGGGGGCGATCCGTGGCACGCTGACGCCGTGGACACGCGCTCCGATGCCCTCCCGGCCGACCCGCTGAGCTTCGCCTGCCCCCGCTGCGGCGCCGACGCGTGGGCCCGGTACTACGGCCCGTGCGACGCCTGCCGGGACGCCCTCCGGGCCGAGATGGCCCGCGAGGCCCGGGCCGCGGACGTGGCCGACTACGTCCCCAAGATGAACGTCACCCCGAACGCCGTCGCCACCAAGGACGACTGACGCCACGTGTCGGACTCGTGACGATCCGACACGTGGTCGCGCGCTAGTCTTCCCTCCGATCTCAGCTGGGGTTCGGGGCCGGGCTCCGATGACGAGACGAACGGAGCCGCACAGGTGGTTCGACGCATCCCGATCCGCGCCAAGGTCGCAGGCGCCCTGGCGTTGCCGCTGCTCGCGCTCGTGGCCGCCGCCGGGTTCGGCGTCTGGGCCAACGCCGACGCGGCGGGGCGGGTGACCCGGCAGGCCGACCTGGCGACCGCCTCCATCGGCCACGCCGGGCTGATCAGCGCGCTGCAGAACGAGCGGAACCAGGCCGCCTTCGAGATGCTCGGGCTCACCGGCCAGCTCCAGCTCGAGGTCGACGACCGGGGCACCGCCCGGGAGCTCACCGATACGGCCCGGACCGCCCTCCACCACCAGATCGCCGGCCAGGACGACACGCTGCGCGATGACTACTCGGCCGCCCTCGGGACGCTCGACGACCTGCCCGCCTTGCGCGACGCGGTCGACGCTGCCGCAGCCACCCCCGGGCCCGCCAACCGGGTGGCCGCCCACGAGGTGTTCCGGTCCTACACCGAGATGGTGACGACCCTCTTCGCCTCGCACGACCGGTTCTCGCTGGTCGTCGACGACACCGAGCTGCGGCAGGGCGACGACCTCATCCACTACTCGTCCCACGCATCCGACGCCGCCGCCCAGCTCGTGGAGACGCTGCTGTACCACGGCACCGGCCTCGGCGGCATCGACGTCCCGGTCGAGGCCGCGGAGATCGCCGAGCTGCGCCGCGATCTCACCAGGAACAACGCGGTCGTCCGCACCAAGGGCACCGGCGAGTACTCCACCGCCACCCAGACCCTGTTCGCCAACCCCCGGATCGACGGGCTGTCCGCCCTGGCCAAGCGGGCGATCGAGGTCGGCGGCCACATCGATCCGGACCAGGTCGTGGCCGCCGCCCCCATCGGCCCGGCCGGCGGCTACATGACGTTCCGCGACGACGTGGTCGACGTCCTCGACGCCACGGCCGTCGACCTCGGGCAGGCGGCGGACACCCGGCGCCGCCTGTACCTCGGCGGCGGCCTCGCCGTCGTGGTGCTGGCGGTGGTCATCGCCTGGCTGGTCAGCCGGTCGATCTCCCGCCCGCTCCGCAACCTGAGCGTCAAGGCCCGCGACATGGCGGCCAACCGCCTGCCCGCCGCGGTGCAGGACATCCTGGCCGCGCCGCCGGGCGAGGACATCGTCGTGCCCGAGCCCGAGAGGGTCGGACCCGCCCGGGACGAGGTCGGCGACGTGGCCGGCGCCCTCAACGACGTCCAGCAGTCGGCCCTCGGTCTGGCCGTCGAGCAGGCCGCCCTCCGCCGCAACATCGCCGAGTCGTACGTCAACCTCGGCCGCCGCAACCAGAACCTGCTCAGCCGGTTGCTCGACGCGGTCGGCGAGCTGGAGCGCGACGAGAACGACCCCGACCGTCTCCAGCAGCTCTACCGGCTCGACCACCTGGCCACCCGCATCCGCCGGAACGCCGAGTCGCTGCTCGTGCTGTCCGAGGCGTCCGCGCCCACCCGGTGGCACCCGCCGGTGCAGGTGGCCGACGTCGTGCGGGCGGCGCTCGGCGAGGTGGAGAACTACGAGCGGGTGCTGGTCCGGACGCTCGAGCCCGCCATGGTGCTCGGCGGCGCTTCCGCCGACCTGGCCCACCTGCTGGCCGAGCTGATCGAGAACGGGCTCCGCCACTCGCCGCCCCGCGAGGTGGTCGAGGTCAGCGGGCGGGCCGGGAAGGAGGGCTACTGGCTGACCGTCGTCGACCATGGCCTGGGCATGACGCCCGAGGACATCGAGCGGGCCAACCAGCGGCTCGCCGGCGCCGAGTCGTTCACCGTGACCCCGGCCAAGTATCTGGGCCACTACGTCACCGGCGTCCTGGCAGCCCGCCACGGGATCTCCGTCCGGCTGCAGGGCTCGGTGGTGGTGGGCATCGCCGCGATGGTCGACCTGCCGGCCAGCCTGCTGGCCGAGGGCCCCGGGACCGAGCCGGCGACCCCGCTCCGGCTGTCCGTGGCCGGCGAGCTGCCGCCGGCGCCCAGCCCCGGCTGGGCGGAGACCGCCGGCCGGGCCACCGGCGAGTTCGCCGCCGTCCACGACGAACAGGCGGAGCGGCCGTCGCCCGACGACGTCCGCAGCGCGGTCGCCCTGCTGCGGACCCGCAGCACGACGCCGCCCCAGCGGCCGGCGGCGGTGGAGGTGGCGTCCCGGGCCGAGCCCGCGACGATCGTGCCCCGCCACCGGCCCGCCCGCTCCGACCGGGCGCGGGCCGTCCCGTTCGGGGGTCCGTTCTCCGGCGGTCCCCACGGTGCCGACGATCCGCAGGTCCCGGTGCCGGAGCGGACGGCCAGCGGCCTGGTCCGCCGCGTCCGCGGCGCCCAGACCGCCGGCTCCTCCACGGACACCGGGTCGACGCCGCTCGTCCCGGGGGCGCCCCCCGGCGCCACCACGCGGGCGGCCTCGATCGACGGCGCCGAGATGCAGCGGTTCCTGACCAGCCTGGCGGGGGGCGTGCAGCGCAGCCTCGACAAGCAGGGATCGAGCCCTGGCGGGGGAGGCGAGGGCTGAGATGCTGACCGACGACGCCCGCAACTTCAACTGGCTCCTCAGCAACTTCGTCGACGAGACCGCCGGCGTCACCGACGCGGTGGCGGTCTCCTCGGACGGCCTGCTCATCGCCCGTTCCCACACGCTCGACAAGCGGGAGGGCGAGCAGCTCTGCGCCATCATCTCCGGCTGCGCGAGCCTGGCCCACGCTGCGGACCGGGCCATGTCGGCCGGCGGCCTGGAGCGGGTGATCGTGGCGATGCAGCTCGGCTTCCTGTTCGTGAGCTCGATCGCCGACGGCAGCTGCCTGGGCATCGTGGCCAGCCGCGACTGCGACGTCGGCTCGGTGGGCTACCAGACCACCGAGCTCGTCGGCCGCGCCGGCGAGCTCCTGACCCCCGCCCTCCGGGAGGAGCTGAAGCAGCTCGCCGCGCAGAACTGACCTCTCGCGACTCGCCCCGGGCCCCGAACCGGCAGCGGCGTTCGTCGTAGCACAACCGAATTCGCCGCCGGAACCGGCGCCGAAGTTGCGGCCACCCGTCACGCCCCTGGCGCCGGGGGGTACCGTGGACGGGGTGAACGGCGCACCGCCGGCCACGTACCCGACTCGCTACTGGCACCGCCTCGACGACGGCCGCGTCCAGTGCGACGCCTGCCCCCGGGCGTGCAAGCTGCGGCCCGGGCAGCGGGGGGTGTGCTTCGTCCGGGGACGGCCGGCCGAGGGCGACGACAGTGCACCCGACGACGGCATCGTGCTGCTGACGTACGGCCGGTCGTCGGGATACTGCCTCGACCCGGTGGAGAAGAAGCCGCTCAACCACTACCTGCCCGGCTCGGCCGTGCTGTCGTTCGGGACCGCCGGGTGCAACCTGGCCTGCCGGTTCTGCCAGAACTGGGACATCTCCAAGTCCAAGGAGATGGACACCCTGGCCGACGCCGCCACCCCGGAGGGCATCGCCGAGGCGGCCTGCCGCCGGGGCGCCCGCAGCGTGGCGTTCACCTACAACGACCCGACGATCTTCCTGGAGTACGCGAGCGACGTGGCCGACGCCTGCCACGAGGTCGGCGTCGGGGCGATCGCGGTCACGGCCGGCTACATCTGCCCCGAGCCCCGGCGTGACTTCTACGCCCACCTCGACGCCCTCAACGTCGACCTCAAGGGGTTCACCGAGGACTTCTACCGCCACGTCTGCGGCGGCCGGCTCGAGCCGGTGCTCGACACGCTGGAGTACCTCCGCCACGACACCGACCTGTGGTTCGAGGTCACGACCCTCCTCATCCCGGGGAAGAACGACGGCGACGAGGAGCTCGACCAGCTCACGTCGTGGATGGCCGAGCACCTGGGGCCGGACGTGCCGCTGCACTTCACGGCCTTCCACCCCGACTTCAAGATGATGGACGTGCCCCACACCCCGCCGGCGACGCTGACCCGGGCCCGGGAGTGGGGCATCCGCAACGGGCTCCGCTACGTCTACACCGGCAACGTCCACGACCGGGCCGGGTCGAGCACCTGGTGCCCGGGCTGCGGCGCCCTGCTGATGGAGCGGGACTGGTACGAGCTCGGCGCCTGGGGCCTCACCGGCGACGGGCGGTGCGCGGCATGCGGCTGGCAGGTCCCCGGGCGGTTCGAGGGGCCGCCCGAGCGGTGGGGCCGGCGCCGGGTGCCGGTCCGGCTCGCCGTCGGGACTGCATGACGTGGCCCTCCCCCTCCTGTCCGCCGACTGGGTCCGCGAGCCCGCCGTGGCCGGGCTGTTCTACCCGTCCGACCCCGTGGAGCTGCGCGACACCGTGGCCGGCCACGTCGAAGCGGCCGTCCCGGCCGACCCACCCAGCCCGCCCAAGGCCCTGATCGCGCCGCACGCCGGCTACCGCTACTCGGGCGCCACCGCCGGCGCCGCCTACCGGTCGGTGGCCGGGCGGCGGGGCGACGTCGACCGGGTGGTGCTGGTGGGGCCGGCCCACCGGGTCCCGGTCGACGGGGTCGGGGTGACGACCGCCCGGGCCTGGCGGACACCGCTGGGCGAGGTGCAGGTCGACGTCGACGTCTGCCGCGACCTCGTGGACGGGGGCGACGCGGTGGCGGCGGACGCGGCCCACCGGCATGAGCACAGCCTGGAGGTCCACCTGCCCTTCCTGCTCGAGGTGCTGGGCCCGGTGGCGATCGTGCCCCTGGTGGTCGGCCGGTGCCCGGCCCGGGCGGTGGCCGACGTCCTGGCCCGGACCTGGGGCGACGACCGGACGCTGGTCGTCGTGTCGTCCGATCTCAGCCACTACCTGACCGACGCGGCCGCCCGCCGCCGCGACGACCGGACCCGGCTGGCGATCATCGAGGGCCGGGGCGACGACATCGGGCCCGAGGACGCCTGCGGCCACCTGCCCATCTGCGGCCTGCTGCTGGCCGCCCACGACCACGACGTCACCCCCTGCACGCTGGCGGTCGCCACCTCGGCCGACACGTCGGGCGACGCCGAACGGGTGGTGGGCTACGGCAGCTTCGGCTTCGGCCCGCCGCGGCCGCTCACCGAGGCGGAGGGGCGGACGCTGGTGGCCCGGGCCCGGGCGGCCATCACCCACGAGCTGGCAACCCACGAGCCCGACCCGCTGGCCGACGACGACGTTCCCGAGCGGCTCCGCCAACCGGCGGCCACGTTCGTGACGCTGGAGCGCGCCGGCGAGCTCACCGGCTGCATCGGGTCGCTGTCGGCCACCCGGCCTCTGTGGCGGGACGTCTGCCTCAACGCCCGGGGGGCCGCGTTCACCGACCCGCGTTTCCCGCCGCTGGCAGCCGAGGACTTCGACCGGACGGTGGTGAAGGTGTCGCTGCTGTCCGGCCTGTCGCCGCTGCCGGGCGACCGGGAGGCGCTGATCGCGGCCCTGCGTCCAGGGGTCGACGGGGTGGTGTTGGAGTCGGCCGGGCACCGGGGCACGTTCCTGCCCGGGGTCTGGGGGAAGGTGCCCGCGCCCGACCGGTTCGTCGACAACCTGGTGGGCAAGGCCGGCCTGGAGGACCCCGGCTGGCCGGCGGACGCTCGGGTGTGGCGCTACACGACCGACGAGTTCTCCGAGGGCGGCTGACCGCCGCCGGCGACCCGGCGGGCCCAGGCGTAGTCGGGCTTGCCGGCGGGGGAGCGGACGACCGCGTCGACCCAGCGGAACGCCTTGGGCACCTTGTAGCCGGCGAGCGACCGCCGGCAGTGGTCCCGGAGGGCCTCGTCGCCGGGGCGGTCGGCGCCCGCGCGGGCGGACAGGACCGCGACGATCTCCTGGCCCCACCGCTCGCTGGGGCGGCCGGCGACCACGGCGTCCGCGACCGCCGGGTGCGCGGTCAGCACCTGTTCGACCTCCTCGGCGAACACCTTCTCCCCGCCGGTGTTGATCGTGACCGAGTCGCGCCCGAGCAGGTCGAGCGACCCGTCGGCCCCAAGCCGCACCCGGTCGCCGGCCACCGCGTAGCGGACGCCGTCGAGCACGGGGAACGTCGCCGCCGACTTGCCCGGGTCGCCCAGGTAGCCGAGCGGCACCCGCCCGGCCTGGGCCAGCCAGCCGACCTCGTCGTCGCTCGGGCCGAGCAGCCGGGACCGGTCCTCGGACAGCACCGCGGTGCCGGGCTCGGGTCGGAAGGCGGCGTCGGCGCCGGCCACGGCCTGGCGGCCCGACTCCGACGAGCCGAGCACGTCGACGATCCGGAGGTCGGGGAGTCGGGCGGTGAGCCGGGCCTTCGTCGGGGCCGAGAGGACGGCGCCGCCGGACAACAGGAACCGGAGGCTCGACAGGTCGTAGTCGTGGGCGTCGAGCTCGTCCAGCAGGGGGCGGGCGAACGGGTCGCCGACGATCTGGAGGGCCGTGGCGCGCTCCCGCTCGCAGGTGCGGAGAACGTCGGCCGGGTCGAGCCGGGTCGGGTCGTCCTGCACGAGCACGGTCCCGCCCGAGATCCAGGCCGACACCGCGTTCCAGTGGGCGGCGCCGTGCATGAACGGGGCGGACGGCAGGGTCCGGAGGCCGGCGCGGGCCCCGGCTGCGGCGACCAGGTCGTCCTCGCTGGCGTCGACGCCGAGGCAGGTGGCGAGGAAGTCGCCCTGGCGCCACAGGGTGCCCTTGGGCGCGCCGGTGGTGCCACCGGTGTAGAGGATGTAGCGGTCGTCGGGGCTCAGGCCGGTCGGGGCCGCTGGGTCGGCGGCGGCCAGCGCCTCCTCGTAGCGGGCCGCCCCCGGGAGCAGCGGCGCGGCGGTCGCGTCGGGCACCTGGAGCAGCAGGGGCGGCGGGCCCGGCAGGTCGCCGAGCACGTCGGCCAGGGTGGCGGCGAAGGCGTCGTGGTAGATGACGGCCCGGGCGCCGCTGTCCCGTAGCACGTAGGCCAGCTCGGCCGCCACGTAGCGGTAGTTGACGTTGACCGGGGCGCAGCGGGCCTTCCAGGCGCCGAGCATCCCCTCCAGGTACTCGTGGCCGTTGTGGAGGTAGAGGGCGACGTGGTCGTGGGGCGACTCCCAGCCCGCCACCGCCGCGGGGTCGCCGTGGATGCCGAGGCCCGCGCCGGCCAGCACGGCGGCGAGTCGCCGGGTCCGGTCGGTGACCTCTGCCCAGGACCGGGCGACGCCGGCGGCCACGATGCAGTCGCGTCCCGGCACGGCGGCGGCGATCGCCTCGTGGAGGGCGGCGACGTTGTGGTCGCCCCGGGCCGGGGCCGGCGTCACGGGTCCCGGCGCTGTATGAGCAGGCTCTGGACCGCCCGGCCGAGCCGGCCGTGGTCGTCGTAGATCGCGCTCTCGGCCATCGCCATGCCCTGGTCGCTGGGGACCGTGACGGCGTCGAGGCCGATCCACTCGCCGACGGGCGGCCGGGCCAGGTGCAGGGTCAGGTCGGGGTTGAGGTAGATCCAGTGCTCGAACGGCAGGACCCAGGAGATGCCGTTGCCGAAGTCGGCGGCGGCGGCGGCCCGCTGGACGCCGCTCGGCTCCTCGTCGCCGACGACCGGGCGGGCGAGCCGGAACCAGGCCCGGGCGGGGCCGGGGCGGTCGCCGCCGCCGTCGACGGTGCGGACCTCCATGCCGGTGCGGTGGAACGCCGGGCTGTCGTCGTCGCCGAAGGTGAGGGGTGTGCCGGCCGCGTCGGGGCCCGGCTCGAGGAACGCCTCGTAGCCCTCGCCGGTCGGCAGGTCGGCGTGGCGGACCGCCACCGCGTGCGCCCGGACCACCTCGACCTCCAGGTCGCCGGCGCTCACCGACACGGTGATGCCGAGCACCCGCCGGCCGGGCCGGGGGATGGCGACGTCGAGCGCCAGCGGCTCGATGGGGATCGGTCGCATGAGCTCGAGGGTGAGCCGGGTGACGCAGAACTCGTCGCCCGCAGTCCGCTCGACGGCCCGGGCGACGAGCGCGGCCACGGCGCCACCGTGCTGGTGGCGCGGGTCCCACGGTCCCCGGGTGTGCTCGGACGGGATGAAGTCCGGGCCGCGGGGGGTGAACAGCGGCTCGGCGGGCATCCGGGGCAGCCTACCGGCCTCGCCGTCCGCGCCCGGAACCGGGCCGGGCTCAGTCGGCGGGCTTCTCGACCACCGACACCGACCGCATGACGTCGCCCTGCCGGATCTGCTGGGTGACGTCGAGGCCCGAGGTGACGTAGCCGAACAGGTTGTACGCCTTGTCGAGCTTGCGGGTGCAGTCGTCGATGCAGATGAAGAACTGCGAGCCGTTGCTGTCGGGGCCGGCGTTGGCCATGGCCACCGCGCCCAGCGTGTACTCGCCCTTCACGGGCTCGTCCGCGAACCGGTAGCCGGGGCCGCCGCGGCCCGAGCCCTCGGGGTCGCCGCCCTGGATGACGAACTCGGGCACCACCCGGTGGAACGTGACGTTGTCGTAGAACCCCCGGCGGGCCAGGGCGACGAAGTTGTTCACCGACACCGGCGCCAGCCTGGGGTCGAGCTCGAGGACGATGTCGCCCTTGTCGGTGGCGATGGTGACCTCGTAGGTCGCGGTCTCGTCGATCTCGTGGGCGGGAGGGGATGCCATGGGCGCGTACCCTAGCCCCGTGCCTGATGAACCCCTCGACGCCCGCGAGCGGGCCGAGCTCTGCGACCTGTTCGTGGCCAAGGGGCCCGACGCCCCGACCCTGTGCGAGGGCTGGGCGACGCTCGACCTGGCCGCCCACCTCGTCATGCGGGAGCACGACCCACGGTCGGGGCTGGCCATCCTCGGCGGCGACCGGTTCTCGTCGCTCGAGACGAAGCTGATGGACCGGGCCCGCGCCCAGGGGTACGAGGCGCTGGTCGAGCGGCTGCGGGCCGGGCCGCCGCTCGTCCCGTGGCGGATGCCGGGCCTGCGCGAGCTGCTGAACCTGAACGAGTGGTTCGTCCACCACGAGGACGTCCGCCGGGCCGGGGCCGGCGCCGCGGAGCCCCGCGACCGGCCCGACCTCGACGCCGCCCTGTGGACGATGCTCCGGCGGGGGAGCCGCATGATGCTGCGGAAGGTCAAGGGCACGCGCGTGGCCCTGGCGGCACCGGGGTTCGGCGAGGTGCCGGCCCAGCGCGACGGCTCGTCGGTGCGGCTCGTCGGCGGCCCCCAGGAGCTGATGCTCTACCTGAACGGCCGACGGTCGGTCGCCGCCGTCGAGGTGACGGGCCCGGACGAGGGCCGGGCCGCGCTCGAGGCCGCCGACCTGGGCGTGTAGCCCGCCCGACCGGGGTCAGGCCGGTTGGCAGGGCCCCGGCCCTCACCTCCCGACGAGGTCGAGCAGGCGTTCCGGCGGGCGGGCCACCACCGCCCGGTCGCCGACGATCACGATCGGCCGCTCGATCAGGATCGGGTGGGCGGCCATGGCGTCGAACAGTGCCTCGTCGTCCGCGTCCTTCAGCCCAAGCTCCCGGTACTCGGGCTCGCCGGTCCGCATCATGCCCCGCGGGTCGTCGAGGCCGAGCAGGCCGTAGATCCGGACGATCTCGTCCCGGCCCGGCGTGTCCACCAGGTAGTGGACCAGGTCGGCGTCGACTCCCCGGTCGGCCAGCAGGTCGCGGGCCTGCCGGCACTTGGAGCAGCGCGGGTTGAACAGGACGGTGCAGGTGTCGTCGGCCACCCGCGGGAACCTACCGCCGTCGGCACCGCCTGCTGTGCCTCCCGCTGCGGTCGCTACCTCTTGCGGGCGATCGTCAGCCCGTCGAACGCGGGCAGGATGGCCACCTCGACCCGGTCGTCTGCCGCCACCGCGTCGTTGAACGCTCGCAGCGCCTCGGTGTTGGGGTCGGTCCGCTCCGGGTCGGCGATCTCGCCCGACCAGAGCACGTTGTCGGCCAGCAGGATGCCGCCCGGCCGCACCCGGGGCACCAGCGCGTTCCAGTAGTCGAGATAGCCGGGCTTGTCGGCGTCGATGAACGCCAGGTCCACCGCCGTGTCCTCCGGGAGCACCGCCAGGGTCTCGACCGCCGGGGCGATCCGGAGGTCGATGCGGTCGTCGAGCCCGGCCCGGGCCCACGCCCGGCGGGCCAGCGCCGTCCACTCCTCGTTGACGTCGCAGCAGATGAGCCGGCCCCCGTCGGCGAGCCCGCGGGCGATGCACAGCGAGGAGTAGCCCGTGAACGTGCCCACCTCCACCGCCAGCCTCGCGTCGGCCAGCCGCGTCAGCAGGGTGAGCAGCTGCCCCTGGTCGGGTCCGATCTGCATGCGCGCCACCGGGCCCAGCGCCTCGGTCTCGGCCCGGAGATCGGCGAGCACGTCGTCCACCGGCCAGGAGCCGTGGTCGACGACGTAGTCGACGAGGTCGGCGGTCACGGGGAGGGAGCGGATGTCGGCCATCGCCGCCGACGGTATCCCGCCCCCCGGGCGCCGTGAGGCAGAGTGGAGCCGACCAGGGAGGCCCTCCACGATGTCCGACCGCGTGACCGTCCAGATCGACAGCGGCGTCGCCGACGTCCGCCTCAACCGGCCCGACAAGCTCAACGCCCTCGACGGCGACCTCATCCTCGCGCTGGTCGAGGCCGGCGCCCGGCTGTCCCGGGACACCGCCGTCCGGGCCGTCGTGCTGTCGGGGGAGGGGCGGGCGTTCTCCGCTGGCCTCGACTTCTCCGGGTTCATGGCCATGGCGGGCGGCGGCCGGGGCACCGTCGACCGGGGCGGCCCGGCCGAGGAGGACTCCGGCTCCGCCCCGGGCGACATCGGGATGATCGGGCGCGTCGACGGCCGCATCACCCACCTGGCCCAGCAGGCCGCCCACACCTGGTCGGAGGTGCCGGTGCCGGTGATCGCCGCCATCACCGGCCACTGCCTGGGCGGCGGCCTGCAGATCGCCCTCGGCGCCGACCTACGGATCGTCCACCCGGAGGCGTCGCTGTCGGTGCTGGAGATCCGGTGGGGCCTGTCGCCTGACATGACCGGCACGGCGACGCTGCCCCGCCTCGTCGGGCCCGACGTGGCCAAGGAGCTGACCTGGACCGGCCGGATGGTGTCCGGCGAAGAGGCCGCCCGCATCGGCCTCGCCACCCGCACCAGCGAGACGCCCCGGGAGGACGCGCTGGCGCTGGC